>JAGRPD010000661.1 GCA_020439875.1 Verrucomicrobiales bacterium | reverse complement strand
ATCGGGACAACATCAGCCGCACCCCCGGCCGCTGGGATGCCGATTTGCAAAAGGCCGTCTTCGTGACTGAAAACGGCAAGCTTCGGGCCGAAGTCAGCGCCACCCAGGCTGAGGTTTTCGATGAAAACGGCACCCGACTTTTTGAGCTGCAACGCACCCATCGCCACTCCCCCACCCTGGAGGCAGCCGCACCCGAGGGAGCCGTGGTCCTGTTTGATGGCCAGACCAACCGCTTCCCCAACAGTCGCGTCAGCGAGGAAGGCTGGCTGATGGAGGGTGCCAGCAGCAAACCCGCCTTTCAAGATGGCCATCTTCACCTCGAGTTTTACCTACCCTACATGCCGGACGCCCGCGGCCAGGGCCGCGCCAACAGCGGCGTCTATTTGCAGAGTCGCTACGAAGTTCAGGTGCTCGACAGCTTTGGCCTCGAAGGCGCAGACAACGAATGCGGCGGCCTCTACAAAACCTCTCGCCCCCGTGAAAACCTCTGCTTCCCTCCTCTGGTCTGGCAGACCTATGACATCGATTTCACCGCCGCCCGCTTCGATGCCAGCGGCAACAAAACGGCCAACGCCCGCATCAGTGTCACTCAAAATGGCGTGCTTATCCAAGACGACGTCGAGCTGCCCTCCGTCACCGGCGGAGCCAAGCTCCCCGAGACCGCTGCACCCGGCCCGCTCTTCCTGCAAAACCACGGCAACCCCGTGCGCTTTCGCAACATCTGGTTCAGCGAGAAAAAACCCACCGAGTGACGCCTCCCGCCCTCGCCAGTCCCAGCGGCGGCCTACCCTCCGCCGTGCGCTGGGCACACCTGCTCCACGCGGATCGGTTGCGCCCTGGAGACTCTGCCGTGGATGCCACGGCAGGCAACGGCCACGATACCCTTTTCCTCTGCCACTGCGTCGGCGAGGAGGGATCCGTCTGGGCCTTTGATGTGCAGCAGGCCGCGCTCACCGCCACTCGCAGCCGCCTGCAGCAGGCAGACATTGCAGAAAGCGTCTATCACCTGGTGCATGACGGCCACGAGCATCTCGACCGCCACCTGCCGGCCGATCTCGCCCCGCGAGCCTGCCTCTTCAATCTCGGCTACCTCCCGGGTTCCGACAAATCCGTCATCACCGAGACCCCACGCACCCTGCGCGCCGTTCAGGCCGCGCTGACCTGTCTCGCCCCTGGAGGACTGCTCACCATCGTCGTTTATCCCGGACACGAAGGCGGTGCCGAGGAAGGCCGAGCCATTGCCGAATGGGCTAGCGGGCTGGATCCACGCGCCTTCGAAGCCCAGCACCTGCGCCCCGTCAATCGCGCCGCCTCCCCTCCCGAATGCTGGGCGGTATGGAAGCGTGATCGCCCCGCCTGACTGGCCCTTGTCCAAAAAAAAATCCGCCAGCCTCACAACGAGGCTGGCGGAATTTGAATCGAAGTCCTTCAGAACTCGGCGATCGGATCAGGACCAACCATTCGCGTCCTGCACCTTGATCATCGTGTCGAGGATGGTGTTCCACGTCGCTATATCTTCCAGCGTGGCGTTCGGGAACATGCAGCCATCCCAGCAGA
>JAGRPD010000013.1 GCA_020439875.1 Verrucomicrobiales bacterium | reverse complement strand
AACTTGAAGGTGAGCCGCTCGTGATCGACACCGAGCTGACGCAGCAAGGTGGCGTGCAGGTCGTGCACGCTGAGGGGATTTTCCACGATGTTGTACCCGTAGTCATCTGTGGTGCCGTGGAGGTGGCCACCTTTGAAGCCTCCGCCTGCCACCCACATGGTGAAACAACGGGGATGATGATCTCGCCCATACGACTTCGCGGAGAGATCTCCCTGACAGTACACCGTGCGTCCAAACTCACCGCCCCAGACGACCAGCGTGTCGTCCAGCAAACCACGTTGTTTGAGATCCAGCACCAGAGCTGCGGTAGCCTGATCGGTCTCGCGACAACGGGCTCGCAGCTGAGCGGGCAGGCCGCCATGGGTGTCCCATCCGCGATGAAAGAGCTGCACAAAGCGCACGCCGCGCTCACACAAACGGCGAGCAATGAGCGCGTTGTAGGCGTAGGTGCCAGGTCGGCGAGCATCCTCCCCGTACAGGGCAAAGGTACTGGCTGGTTCGTCGGAGACATCGGTGAGTTCCGGCACGGAGGCCTGCATGCGAAAGGCCATTTCATACTGGCTGATGCGAGTTTCAATCTCGGGATCCCCAGTAACATCCAGATGCAACCGGTTCAGCGCCCCCATCGTGTCGAGCGTTTTACGCCGCAACTCACTGCTGAAGCCCTCCGGATTGTTGAGATAAAGAACGGGATCTCGACCCGAACGAAATCGCACGCCCTGGTGCACGGAGGGCAAAAAGCCAGCGCCCCACAGCCGATCATAAAGTGGCTGTCCGCCATTTCCCGAGAGCATGGCGACGAAGGCCGGCAGGTTTTCGTTTTCACTGCCGAGACCGTAGCTCATCCAGGCACCGATGCTGGGCCGACCGGCGATTTGAAAACCGGTTTGGAGGAAGGTGATTGCGGGATCGTGATTGATCGCATCGGTGTGCATGGAGCGGATGAAGCACACGTCATCCACGATCTTTGCCATATGTGGCATCACCTCACTGACCCAGGCACCACTTTGTCCGTGGCGTCGAAATTCAAACACCGAGCGAGCCACTGGAAAGGAGCTTTGGCCCGCTGTCATGCCCGTCAGCCTCTGCCCTCGAAACACGGAGGCGGGCGTCTCCTCCCCATGCACCGTGTTGAGATGCGGTTTGTAGTCAAAGGTGTCATGCTGAGGTGGCCCACCCGATTGAAACAGATAAATGACCCGTTTGGCCCGAGGAGGGATCTGCGAGACACCGCGTCGCACCCCAGCCGCTGCGGCCCCACCGGGATCCAAAAGCTGCGCCAAGGCCAGCCCGCCCATCGACGCCGAACTGCTTCGGAGAAGCTGACGCCGAGTGGGGCGAAAGACTGCGTGATGGAGGTCTGAATTCATGACGAAGGCGGGCCAACGGCTCTGAATAAACGATGCTGGAACGGCCTTTTTCCAAAGCTTGTTCTCAAACTCGGACCTGAGTTCCTCGACCGATCCACGTGAGATTGACGGGTCCAACGTCGTACTTCCCCTCTGATGTCTTGGATTCGACGCGTTTTATTCACGGGATGTTTGGGGCTGGCAACCGGCCCTCGGGTGACGGCTGAACCCGTGCGTTTCAATCGCGACATCCGCCCGTTCCTTTCTGACACCTGCTTCAAGTGTCACGGACCTGATGCCAAAACGCGAGAAGCCGACCTACGGCTGGATGACGAGACCGCAGCCAAATCGGAGATTGACGGCCATGCCACTATCGTGGCGGGAGATCCCTCTGCCAGCGAGGCGATGCGACGCATTTTGACCACGGATCGCGAGGAGCAAATGCCGCCACCAGACTCCGGCCTGACGCTGACCTCCGAACAAAAAGCCCTGTTTCAGCGCTGGATCCAAGAAGGAGCGGTGTATGAGAAACATTGGTCCCTGGAGCCGATCCGCCGTCCGCCGTCCCAGGGAAATGCCGTCGATTTTTTCATTCGGCGGAAGCTCAAAGAGGCGGGAATTGCTCCCTCCCCCGCCGCCACCGCTGAAACCCAGCTGCGGCGGCTCAGCCTCGATCTTACAGGCCTGCCGCCCAGCCTCGCCGAGCTCGATGCCTTCCTCGCCCAGGCCCAAGCTCAGGGTCTGGATGCCGCCTACGAAGCCGCTGCTGACCGCCTACTGCGATCTCCACGGCACGCCGAGCATTGGGCGTGGTATTGGCTGGAGGCAGCTCGCTACGCCGACACGGATGGCTATCAAAACGATGGCCCACGAGAGATGTGGCGCTGGCGGGATTGGGTCATCTCCGCCTTCCAGGCGAACCTGCCGTTTGATCAATTCACCATCGAACAACTCGCAGGCGACCTGCTGCCAAAGCCCACGCATCAGCAGCTCATCGCCACCGCCTTCAATCGCAATCATCGCTACAATTCCGAGGAAGGCATTCCGATCGATGAATTCCTCTTGGAGAACGCCGTCGATCGAGTGGACACCACCAGCACCGTCTGGATGGGCGTGACGATGGGATGCGCCCGTTGTCACGACCACAAATACGATCCATTCAGTCAAAAAGAGTACTACCAACTCATCGATTACTTCAACGATGTGGCCGAGAGTGGACGAGCGGTGAAGGTGGGAAACTCGGAACCGTGGATCAAAACTCCCACTGACGAGCAACGCCGCCGCCTCCGCCAACTCAGCAGCGCCCTCCAGCGCAACCAAACGGCCCTAAAAAACGCGGAGCCCGACATCGCAGCCGCAGCGGAACGGTGGGCAGCACAACAAGCCGCTCCCACCAGCGTCCTCAATGAAGGCTTGGATTTCCATTATTCGTTCGATCAAGAAACAAAAAACGTACAGGCCAAGACTGCAGGCGCAACACAGGAGAAAGGCCCGAAAGGACGCGCCGCCATCGTCCGCGACGAAGGATGGTTCGAGCTTGATAAGGTACCAGGCTTGATCGGCAATGGACGATTTTCGATCGCCTTTTGGATGAACCCGAGCGATGTCCAAAGCGGTCCCGTTTTATCCAACGAAATGCCCGGCACCGGACGCAACGGCGTGTTGGTGGAGTTTGCCGACGGTCACCTGCGCTGGAATAACATCACCCGATGGATCTCCGGCGTCTCCACCATCGAGACCCGCCAAAATCTAACAGCGGGTGAATGGGTGCACGTCACGCTCACCAATGACGGCACCCAACGCGCCGACGGCATGCAGATCTACCTCAATGGACGTCGCTCAGCCGTCAACGTCATCCGCAATACCAACAGCAACACCGCCAAGCGCGATCAAGGCACAGCCATGCGCATCGGCTACAGCGTCCACGCAGGGCACTGGAGCGGCGCTCTCGCAGACCTGCGGTTCTACACCACACGCACTCTCAACCAACAGGAAGCCCAGCTCCTGGCTGTGAATCTCTCGCCCACCCAAATCGCCCAAATTCCCCAGACGAAACGCACCTTGGGCCAGACCGCACGATTGCGCCAAGCCTACCTGGAGCACGGCGGAAACACCGGCCACACCGCGCTGTTAAAGGCCAGTCAAGAGGCGGAGGCAGCCCGCATCCGCTATCTGGACAGTCTGCCCACCACCATGATCATGCGAGATCTGCCGCAGGGCAGGCCCTCCTTCGTGCGCGAACGCGGCGTCTATGATGCCCTCGGCGAGGCCGTCCAGCCTGGCGTCCCAGCCGCTTTGCCTCCGCTGCCTGAGGGAGAAAAAAATGACCGTCTCAGCTTCGCTCGCTGGCTGGTCAATGGGCGACACCCCCTCACAGCGAGGGTGGCGGCCAACCGCTGCTGGCAGCTCGTCTTCGGCTGCGGATTGGTCGATACGGCGGAGGATTTCGGATCTCAGGGGCATCTCCCCAGTCACCCGGAATTGCTCGATTGGCTCGCCGCCGAGCTGATGGACAGCGGCTGGGACCAGCGCCACCTGATCAAGACGTTGGTGATGAGCCAAACCTACCGTCAAACTTCCGCATCCACAGCCCCCCAACGTCGCGCCGACCCAGATAACATCCTCCTCTCTCACGCGCCTCGGCCTCGACTCCCGGGCAATGTATTGCGAGATCAGGCCCTTCTTATTTCCGGCCTGTTGGTCGAAAAAATCGGTGGCCCCTCCGTCTATCCCTACCAACCCAAAGGCCTTTGGGAAGAAGCCAGCAATGCCCGCTACACTGAAGGCAAAGGCGAAGATCTCTACCGCCGCAGCCTCTACACCTACTGGAAGCGCACCCTCGCGCCCCCCTCCATGGCCGTGTTAGATACGGGAGATCGGGAATACTGCACCGTGAAACCCAAACGCACCAACACCCCGCTCCAGGCGCTCACTCTGATGAACGAGATCACCTTCGTGGAAGCCGCGCGCAAATTCGCAGAGCGCATGCTCCTGGAAGGTGGAGAAAAGGACGTAGATCGCATCACCTTCGCCTTCCGCACTGCCACCAGCCGTCGGCCCCAACCCGAAGAGCTGCAAGTTCTGCAAGAGGCTCTGAAAGGTTTCCGCGCCGAATTTCGCCAAAACCCATCCGACGCCACAGCGCTTCCACGCACCGGAGCTTCCCCAGCTGCGGCCAAGCTCGACCCCATCGAACTAGCCGCTCACGCTGCTCTGGCCAACGTGTTGCTGAATCTCGATGAGGTCACCAGCCGCGAGTAGTTGAAATCTCCGTTCACTCGACCTTCAACACCCCGTTCATCACCATCCAGTGACCTGGAAAAGTGCAAAGATACGGATAATCGCCCTTCTCTTCAGGTGCGTTGAAATGGATGACAAACTCACCTTTCGGATTGGTCATGTCCGTGTAGGCAATCACGTCCGCGCTTTCTGGAACGTAGTGTTTTTCCATGCCCTTGGGATCGGCAATCATGAGGTTGCATTGCTCACCCAGGCTCTGCAGCGACCCAGGACGGGCCAATAGCCAATTGTGCGGCACCACATCTGGGTTTTTGAAGCGCAGCGAGATCCTTTCTCCTGCTTTGGCCGTGAGTTTCTTCTGCACGTACTGCAGGCCCAACGCAGCCTCCACCACCAATTCCCGCCCCGATTTCCCCTGAGCCCATGGATTGGGCTGGATCGCCGCAGGAGCTAACTGACCCACTTGCGCGGCATGATAGATTTTGGCAATCTTCCTGTATCCGGGATAATCCACAAAAGGCTCTCCCAGAGCATGCAGCGTGCAAAAAAGATCCTGCCCCGTGCTCAGATGCACATGCAATTGATTGGCCGGAAGCAGTTGCGGAATCTCGACAAACAACGACTTACCGTCCGGCAAAGGGTGAACACTCCGCACCTCCAGCGGATCATGCCCTGGCGTGTCGGCAAAACGCACCGAATATTCGGGAGAACCGTACTGCGGACCGTAGTGATAGTTCCAGCACTGCGCAAAGAAAGCCGTGGCATCCGTATTGGCAACGGGTTGATCAAAGTGCAGCAGCAAGCCATTGTCACGAGCTTCAAAGCCTACGGGAACCGGAGCGCCACCGACAAAACGCACCCGCTGAAAACAACCATCACGAGGCGTATAGCTCCCCCAGCCCTGCATGCCATTCACATACAAATGGCCGTCGTGTGGATTGAAGCGCGCGCATTGAGGACCCGAGTCAAAATTGCCACTGATCTTCATGGCCGCTGCCTGCCAGCTGCCCCGGACATTTTGCCGCATCACCAGCCAGGCACTGCCCCCGCCGGAAGAAAGATGAACCAGATTGCCCTGCCCCTGCAGAGCGCTCCATTCCTCTCCCGTCACAAAGGCTTGAGAACTCGCACTGTTGTCTTCTCCGCGCGGTAAATATAACAGGACCGGTTCGGGTGGCTGACCGTCTTTGGGACCACCCGCTCCGAAGTGCGCGCCGAGATTGTGATCCAGTTCGATTTGAAACAGTGATGTGGCAGGCGTCCAATCCCCCTCCTGGGCGCTCGTCGTGACGAAGCGCCCATCTGGAGACAGTCCCAGACCGTTGGGATTGCGCAAACCGGTGGCCAGCACCTCCAATCCATCCCGCCCCGTCACACGACACACCCCTTGATTCCCGGAAGCAAAATAGAATCGCCCCTCCGCATCTCGCTCCAACCCAACGATGAAATCATGCCCCCCTGGAGAGGTCTGCATCCCATTCGTCACGCACTCGTAGTAGTCCGCTTCGTCATCGCCATTGAGATCATGCAAACAGGTGATCTGATCTCTCCCTAACACGTAGAGTTGGCCATCACAAATCTTCACCCCAAGAGGCTGGTTCAACCCGGTGGCGAAACGCTTCCATCGCAGCCGCTCCAGATTCTCGTCAATGCCTTGCACCAGCCAGATTTCTCCCGTCATGGTGGCGATCACTGCACGACCATCTTCAAAAAAGTCATGCGCCGACACAAAAAAGAGTGTGCCATAGGGATTCTCAAAAGGCAGGGTCAATCGGTCTGTCGCAAACGGTTTCTGCGTCCCGCGCTCTCCTCGTGTCTCCAGCCACTCTGGCCATTGCGTCGGCCCACCCTGGGTCATTGGCGCGAGCTGTGCTTCTGCATCCCCGCGTGCATTGAGGTAATGCGTTTTTCCATCCGCTTCATAGGCAAAAATCACTTCACCACCATGGCGATAAAACCCGAGGTATCGCCCCTCTCGCCGTTCGTCGGAACGAGCTAACACCTTGCCCTCCATCGGAGCCCCCGCCATGAATCCGTGGCGAGCGTCATTAAGCTGAATGAAACCACCACTCCAAGTTACGGGAAAGGTGAGTTTTTCCGGATCAAAAACCGCCGCCTTATCATCAAAACGAACACAAACGCCCTTCGGCACCGTCACACCGCCTCCCTTGAACACACCACAAAAGAGGCTGCCATGGTTTTGTTGCGACCAGCGACCGTCCTTCCACGTGGTTTGATCATTTTGATTTCCCCAATGACCTTGCTGGCCTCCATCGAGACCGGGGAAAGGCGGAATCAGGTCCGGCAGGGGCTTTTGCTTCATGAAGTGCAGCGCCTGCTTGCCATAGTAATCGAATACCCGCTCCCGATTCACAAACTCGCCTGCGTGCTGGTGGTCTTGCGGATTCAGAGGCGCACGTTCCGGCGTGAACGCGGCAGGCTTCGGCGCAGCGGGACCGGTGAGTGCAGCGAGGTCGTCGAAGTCCCACAATCCAAGGGTGTTGTCCATGCGCAGGCGGGGTGCACCGCCTTTTCGTGGCTTCATCACGCCTCTCGCAATTCGCACGTCATCGATCAAACCGTCGCAACCTATTTCCCCCTCCACCAGCCGTCCAAATGCCAATCCGCCGGGTTGTGATGCTCCCTTTTTGAAAGGCTTGACCGGCAGCTCTTTCACTTGCTTGCCATCGATCCAAAAGACCAGCCTAGCATCCTCCACGCTCACTACCAGATCATGCCATTGATCATCGCAGATATCGACACCCGAATCGTAGTCGCCTCCCCGCCCCGGCATGAACCACGCCAGTGTGCCTCGCTTGGCATGCGTGTATAACTCCCAATGGGTGTCCGAGGCCTTCACGTCGCTGGCTACCAGAATGTTATATCCGTGTTTGCTGTGCAATCGGGTGCGACATTCGACCGTCAATGGCAACGAGCGAAACGGCTCGTTATCCGGGATCACCAGCCCCCCCTTGAGCGCCTGCCCGAAGTCTGGGTTCAGGGAGGCCACGGTGTCTGCGGGCGATGCCGCGATTGAAGTGCTTTTTCCAGCAGACGCCTGCGACTCGCTCCAGGAACGGTAATGCGGCTTGGGCCCCGGAGGTTGATCATCCAACTGCGGCACCAGCCAGGCCAGTCCGTCGAGATTGTCCTGCAGGCGCGCTTCGGCGTCTTCTTGGGTGTGGTTGAGGATACCCACCGGACCGTGGTAGCCACTGGCGCGGATTTGGCGCAGCACCTTCAAGTCCTCCTTGCCTGCGCCGATCGGAAGAATCTTGCGCCCATGAGCTTCGCCATCCGCATCCATGCCGTTGAGATTGAGGCAGAGCAGCCAGGGCTTCATCAGAGCCAGGACTTGAGGCAGCCGAGCTAGGTGGGCGTGGCCGTGATGGAGATTATAGACAATGCCGATCCGATCGCCGTTCGGTTGCTGGCGCAGACGCTCACACACTGCCACCATGTTTTCCGGTTCCCCACCCCAGCCGCCATGATTGTAAATACCCACGCGGCTGCCGATGGTCTTGGCTTTGGCCAAAATCGGCTGCAAGAGCTTCACCGCCTCCTCCACCTTGGCTTCTTGAGTTTCGCCACTCGGTTTGAGCATCACCCAAAGCTGCGGATGCAGGTCGTACTTTTTGAACAGCTGCAGGGCCGAATCATGCACTCCCCAGAAGGCGAAATACTCGATGCCGTGTTTGTGATACGCCTGAATCTCACGCTCGAACTCCGGCACATGCTCCTCTCGCCAATCGTAGGCCACCTTGGTGAGGCCCAGCTTGGAGAGCATCTCAGCCCGCTGCTCGGGGCTTCGCTTTTGCGCATCAAAGGGCACGATGCACCAGGCGACGAGGTTGTCGCGTTCAAACAATTCCGTAGCCGACAGGGGAGCGGCGAGGAGAAGGGTGAGGGCAAGGAAGCGGAGCAGCATAGGAGGTACGAAAAGGGGTCGAACAGAGGGAACGCCGCAAAAGGCGGGCTATTGCTGAAGCCGCTTCGGGATAGACGACAAAAATGCGCTTTTAACGTATTCAATGGTAGTGCTTTGGCGTCTTCCGACAATCGTGTTACAAGTATTTGAATAACATAGAGTCAGTATTCCAGGAGTTAAGATTGCATAACTCGACCAGAATTCGTAAAACGGAGGTCTTTGAACCCCGCAACCTCTATGAGATATTCAGCCCTTCTTCGCACTTTCCATGTCCTCCGTTCCTCGCGGCTCCGCCTGCCGAAGGGAGATCGGACTCGGCCGTTGATCATCGCTCTGGCTCTCGGATTTTCCATGGAGGCCCCGGCGCAGCTCTACTGGACGGGATCGACCAGCAACAACTGGGGCGCGACGAACTGGGTGGATGCTTTTTCAGGAGGAGCCTCGGCCTCCTTTTCCGATGGCGTGGACGTGTTTTTCACGGATGTCTCGGGCGGGGCCAATCTCTCGACCACGCTGGGAGCAAATCGCACTATCAACAGCCTCACTGTCAATGGCACCCTTTCGGGTCCGCTCACCATTGCGGGCAATACGCTGACCATCAACAATGGCCTCAATCTGTCAGCTGCGGCCAACACGGTGGCCATTTCGTCAGCGATCACGCTCGGGGGAGATCAGATTTGGATCTTGTCACCGACCAATCCTCTCACGGTGACGGGAGCGATATCGGGATCCACCAGTGAGCTGACGGTGGATGGCAGCGGCGGCGGCAGCATGTCGATCGGCAACACCACCAACAACTCGTACAACATCGGCCACATCTCGCTGATCAATGGCGCGACGCTGACCTCGACCCAGGACAACTCCTTCAACGACTACAACACTTCGCTGAATCTGGCCGCCGGCACCACTTATGATGCGGGCAGTTTTGCCGATGCGTTTGCCGGGCTGGGTGGTGGCGGCGTGCTCATGAATGCCAACGCCACGCTGGACCTGCGACCGAACACCGGGGAAACCTTCCTTTTTGATGGGAGCTTCAGCGGCACAGAGCCGACCCATTTTCAGATCACGGCGGGTTCCGCGCAGCGGGATTTGGTTTCCGGCATCCAACTCTTCGATGTGGCACTCAGCGGAACGGGCAACCTGCAGGTTCTCAATGGCACGGGCGGGTTCGTGGGTGCCAATGGTTCGATGAATCTGGCGGTGGGGACGATCAACATCGGGCGCAGTGACACGGCGACGATGAGTGCCGGCAATCTGGCGACGCTGCTGCTGGACAGCAGCACGGGCAATCATGCAACGCAGAACCGATTGGATGACCTTGAGCAGATCAACCTGCGCACCGGCAGTCAACTGCGCATCGTCGGCAATGGCGGGGCTTTGACGACGGAAGACGTGGGGCCCCTCAGCCTGACGGTGCACAACACCGGCACGCCGCACGCTTTTGTGACGCTGGAGGATGGGGGCGCGGGGGTGGCGCTGGCTTCGGACTCGCTGGTGCGGGCCACGGGCAGCTCGATGCTGATCCGGGGTGACGGGCTCGGCAGCGGTGCGGCGGGTGCGGGGGTGACGACGCTGACCTTTGACACCGCTCCCACCCTGTCTGCGGCGGGTTCTGGATCGGGCACCGGTTTGAACATCATGCCGTATGCCGTCGGGGATGCGTCGGCTTCGGGATTGGGGACTGATTTTGTGACCTACGGTGCCAATGGCGTGCGTCCTCTCAGCGCGGCGGACTACGCGGCGGCGATCGCCAGCGGAGCCAATGTGGAGCTGACCAGCGCCCCCGCCGCCCTGGGTGCAAACGCGGATCTGCTGGCTCTGAAACTGAGCGGTGCGGGCGTGACGCTGGATCTGGGCGGCAACACGCTCGACGTGCAAAACGGTGCCATTTTGAGCAGTGGCAGCGCGGCGTCGGGCATCACCAACGGCACCCTGACCTTCGGCGCTGAACCCGAAGCGTTCCTGCATCTGCCATCCGACTTCACGCTGGCTGCGGGAATCGCGGACAACGGCTCGGCGCTGAGTGTGGTCAAAACCGGCGCCGGCACGCTGACCATCACCGCTGCGCAAACCTACACCGGCGGCACTTATTTGAATGAGGGCAACACCATCATCATCGGCAGCGACCTGCTCGCCACCAACCGGACCAACTTGAACGGCGTGCTGGACCTCAGCAACGCCAGCACCACCCACACCGCGATCGGCATGCTGTCCGGTTCGGCGCGCGGCCAGATTGATCTGGGCGACAACAGCCTGGAGATCAACGGTGGCGGCGGCAACACCAGCTATTTTGGAACGCTCAATGGCAGCGCCAGCGCGGTGCTGACGAAATCCGGCGGCAACACCTTCACCTGGCGCAGCAACAACAACCTGGCAATCACGCCCTTTGCCGGGACGCTCAACATCACCGGCGGCACGTTTGAGATTCAGGATGGATCGGGCCGTCTCGACACCGCCTCCGCCATCAACATCCGCGACGGCGGCACCCTGCTGCTGGACAACCAGCCCGCGACCAACAACCAGAACCAAAACAACCGTCTCAGCAACACGGCTCCCATCACCATGGATCGGGGCATCTTCACCTTCACCGCGTCCAACAACGTGCAATCCAATGAGACCGTGGGGGAATTCATCTTCAACAGCGGTTACAATATCATCACCCTCGATGCTGACTACGGTTCCTCCACGGCTTCGAGCACGTCCCAGGGCGACGCACGTCTCAATGCCCAAGCACTGACCCGTGCCAATCGCGCCACCGGGTTGATTCGTGGCGACAACTTGGGTTTTGCCTTGAACGGTTTGGCCGACACCACGGCAGCGGCCGTCACCACGGGTGGGCAAACCGGTGACCCTGGTGGTTCCGAGTCCAACCTGCGCCTGACCACGGCTCCGACGCTGTCCCACCCTGACACCTCGGGCACGGGGCGGGGTGTGATTCCCTGGCTCACGGGCGGCGGCACGGCGGGCAATGGCGGCAACACGCTGGTGACCTACAACGGCACGGAGGGCACGCGCTTGCTGGACATCACCCCGACGACCACGGACTACAGCTTCCAGGAATTTGCGGTGGCCGGCACGCTGGCCTCCACCGCGATCGCGGACCAAAACGTGTATGTGGATTTCACCGCCAATGTGGACGCCACGTTGGATGCAAACACCACGGTGCGGGCGCTTGTCATCGACAACACCGCCAACGCGGGCGCGGATGTTTTCCTCGGCGGCAACACCCTGACCGTGGCGAGCGGCATCGTGCTCTCCACCGGCACGCAGAACAATGAGCTGAACCTGGGCCAGCTCACCTTTGGTCCGAACGCATCGACGGGTTATGAGGGTCGCATCCACGGCGTGCGCCGGATCGATGTACGGGCGGACATCATCGACAACGGCGGCAACACGGTGGACCTCACCACCGACGGCACCGTGCTGCTCTACAGCACGGGCAACAGCTACGGCGGCACCACGTTCATCAACTCGGGCGCCCTCCAGCTCGGCGCGGCGGGCGTGCTGCCAGACACCACCGCCGTCACGGTGAATGCCAACAACGCCGTGCTGCGGCTGGATCGCTACAACGAGACAATCGCCGGCATCGAAGGCAACGGCATCGTGGACAACTACAACAACACGGTCGGCAATGACGCCGTGCTGACGCTGACCAGCGCGGACGATTATCTCTTCGAAGGCTTGGTGCGGGATGGGCGTGCGGCCACCCTGGCCCTGGTCAAATCCGGCACCGGCACGCAAACGCTGTCCGGGGAAACGCCCAGCACCTACACCGGCGGCACCACGGTGGCGGAGGGCACGCTGGCGCTGGACGGCGGTGTGACGGACCGCATCGCTCCGACCGGGACGGTGACGTTTGGCGACGCCCTGAACAACACCTCCGGCGTGCTGCAAATCGGCGGTGCATCCGGCGCGTTGGATCAAACTTTGGCCGGAGTGGACAGCGTGGGCACCGGCACCACGAGCGCCATCGTTGGCGGTGCGTCCGCGATCTCCACGCTGACCGTCAATCAAGCCACCACGGGAACTCTGGCCGGAAGCCTGGGCGGCACGGGCACCAATGAAGACCAACTGGCCATCGTCAAAAATGGCGCGGGCGATCTGATCGTCACCGGCAATGCCGACTACACCGGAGCCACCACGGTGAATGAGGGAAGGCTGGTGATCCAGGGAGCCAACAGCGATCTCGACGGCCCGATCGTCGTCAACGCGGGCGAGCTGCGCGTGGCTGGGGACGGCCTGCTGGGCAGTGGCTCGGCCAGCACCATCACGGTGGCGGACGGCGGTTCCCTGATCTTCGCCGATGGAGACACCAACCAAACGTTTTCCGGAACCGGCGTGATTTTGGATCTCACCCAGACCAGCGGTACCACGCAGTTGGGCTTCGGACTGGATGGAGCCACCAACGACCGCATCACCCTGGGTGCCTCGCAGTCGCTGTCACTGACGGGCTTGATCGACACGGTGATCGTCGTCAACAACGCGCCGACGCTGACGCAGTATCTGCTCATCGACTCGGCGGCGGACGGTGCCTTCGGCGGAACGGGTAGCTTCCAAATCGGAGCCATCGAAAACGCCGGCAACTTCATTTACGACATCGCGCGTGAATCAACGGGCACGGACCCCGACCAGCTCTACCTCACGGTGACGCCCAACACCACGCCGCCACCGGACGATGCCTGGTGGAAAGGCGATCTCACCGGACCTGCGGCGGGCTCCTGGGGAGCGGTGCAACTCGGCGGTGACTCGAACTGGGACACCTCCCAATCCGGTGGTGTGGACGCGGCGGTGCCTCCCGGATCGAACTCGCACGTTCACTTCAGTGCGGACGGCGCGGCCAACTACGCCACCCAACTGCTGCAGGACCTGACCATCAAGGCGCTGACCTTCCACACCGGTTCCGGCACCAACGGTGTGTCGGTGAGCGGCACCGGCACTTTGACCATCGGCAACGGCACGGACACGCCGAGCTTGACGGTGGAAAGCGGCGGCAATGACGCCATCAGCATCTTGAATCCCGTCGCCCTTGGAGCCAGCCAGTCCTGGAATATCGAAGATGCGACCTCGGTGCTGACCCTGGGTGGTGGGCTCAGTGGCACGGGCGATCTGGCCTTGAATGACAACGGCACCGCCGCTGGCACGCTGTTGCTCAATGGCGCACCGAGCACGCTGGTGGGCACGGTCACGGTGAGCGGCGGAACGGTGGCCTTTGAAGATGCCGGCAGTTTTTCTGCGGATGCCTCCGTGGTGCTGGAATCCGGCACCGTGATGCGGGCGGGCGGCGCGACGGAAGCCACCGGCGTCGTCATCGGCGGACTGAGCAGCACCGGGGGCGCGGGTTCCCTGGTGGGTGGAAACGCCAACAACTCCACGGTGATCTTTTCACCCACGGGCACCTTCACCTACACCGGCACCGTCGGCGGTGCGGGCACGAATGAAAACAACCTCAACCTGGTGATGGACGGCCCCGGCACCCAGGTGCTGGACGGCGCGGTCAGTCACGCCGGATCCACCCTGGTGCAGGAGGGAACGCTGCAGCTCGGACCCAGCGCCAGCTTCACCGGTAGCGGCACGCTGAGCGTCATCGCGGAGGACAATGCGACCGCCATCTTCGACGTCAATGGTGCCAGCATCTCCCCCGGTGGCACCGTGACCCTGGGCGGTCTGGGAACCAACGCCACGCCGCAGATCATCGACACTGCGGGCACCGGCCTGCTCACCCTGCAGGGCAATGTGCTTTACGATGCCACCAACGATCCGTTGGGCGGCCTCATCGGCGTGAATCTGGCGCTGGGCGGAGCCTCCCGCACCTTCACCGTCAACGATTCGGCTTCCGCCGCTGAAGACCTGCTGTTCACCGGCAGCATCACCGAGTCCGGCAATTTTGCGCTGAACCTGGCGGGCGATGGAACGGGACGCATCACCGGTGAGGTGACGTTGGCGGCGACCGGCACCAGTTCCGACATCAACGTCAACAGCACCGGCACCTGGATCATCGAAAACAACGTCAGCTTTGGCGATGATTTCAACGCCAACGACGGCACGGTGATCGTGCAGGGCGCGGGCAAAATCGGTGCCGTCACGGGGGACGATTTGATCCTCGGCGCGGACAACGACGGCATCCCCGCCATCGTCGAACTCAACACCGCCAACGCCTTCGTCGGCGACGACCTCTACGTGCGCTCCGGTTCGATTTTGAAAATCGGCGCGGACAACGCCCTCACCGAAGCCCTCGACAACACCGGCATGAACGACCTGGTGGTGGCGGACACCGGCATCGTCACCCCCGGCGGTTCCATCGTGGATCTGCAGGGCTACAGCATCGGCGTGGAAAACATCGTCCTCGGCGGGCGGCTCAACACCGAGCCGATGGAGTTTGTGGAGGGGCACATCATCAACACCGGCGGCAGCCGCACCAACACCCTGACCACCAGCGCCAATTCCACCCTGCGCCTGGGCACCGTGGAGGCCAATCTGGCGGGCACGGGCGGCATCATCAAGGACTACCACACCACGGTGACGCTCTCCGGCAACAACAGCTTCACCGGCAACACCGAACTGCGCGGCGGCGAACTCATCCTGGACTTCGGTCCCTCCACCACCGACACCGAATCCCGTCTGGCCAGCGCCGGCACCCTCACCTTTGGCGGCACCAACTGGCGGGATGCCGCTCCCCGCCTCATCGTGGAGGGAGACGATGCCTTCGACATGACCCAGACCGTGGCTTCGACCAGCTTCCAGCGCGGAGCGGCCACCATCGATGTGAACTCCAACGGCGGCTCCATGACGCTCGAGCTGGGTGACATCACCCAAGCCAATGGCTCCACCGCGCGCTTTGACCTGCCAGCCAGCGGTGCCATCACCACGACCAACGCCGACACCGCCTTCCTCGGCGGCTGGGCAGTGGTCAATGGGCAGAGTTTTGCGCAAGTCAGCGGCGGTCAGATCCTGGAGGGAGCCCCCACCACCGCCAACGACCTGACCACCTGGACGGCGGGTGCCGACATCGTCAATGACGCCGCCTACAGCGGCACGCTGACCTGCCCGGTGCCGATCAACAGCCTCACCTTCGACGCCGCAGCCGCCTCCACCATCGCCAGCAGCGAACCGGTGCCCTTGGAAATCGCCAGCGGCGGCATTTTGGTGACGCCCGATGTCGGAGCCAACGCCTCCGTCATCGACACCGACCTGACCACAGCGGGCGGCGCTTTTTATCTCCACCAGCACAATGAAAACGGTGACCTCACCATTCAGGGCGACCTGCTCGGATCCTCCACCTCCTCCACCGTCAGCAAATCCGGCCTCGGCACCGTGGTGCTCTCCGGCACCAACGAGACCGGCAACGTCTATGTGCAGGAAGGCACCCTCAGCGTCACCGGAGGCCAGGCCATCAGCGACAATTCCTTTGTCTATGTCATGGGCGAGCCCAGCGCGGTGTTTGAAGTCATGGACGGCCAGACCGAAACCATCGGACGCCTGGACGGCGGTCTGAACAGCCAGGGCACCGTCCGTGTCGGCACGAGCTCCACGCTGACGGTGAACAACACCAGCAGCACCACCTTTGGTGGCGTCTTCGATGGAGCGGGCGTGTTTGTGAAAAACGGTTCGGGCAATCTCAACCTCAACGGCGTGACTGAGACCTTCACCGGCGTGTTTCAAATCGATCAAGGCCTGCTGCAACTCAGCAGCACCGGCCGAATCAACAGCGCGGCCGGCATCGTCATCAACAAGAACGGCACACTTCTGCTCGACAACAACGGCACCACCCGCAGCGGTGCCCGGATCGACAACAACGCCTTCATCACCCTGAACTCCGCCTCGGGCACCTTCAGTGGCTCCACGGTGCCCCGCGGCTTGGCCATCCGCACCGATCAAAACGCCGCCACCAACGAGGACGTCGGCGTGATCAACATCGCCAGCGGTGCCAGCTACGTCACCCTGGAGGCCACCAGCACCGGCACCTCCGCGCAGTCCCAGATTCTGGCGGATGACTTCATCCGCACCCCCGGTGCCACGCTGGATGTGCGCGGACACTACCTCGGCTCCAACTCCGGTCGCCGCACCCAGTTCCGCATCAACAACACCACCAACCAGACCAACTTCATCAACACCCAACTCGTCGGTGCGGGTGGGGCGCTCGGCTCCACCACCCTCAGCATCGTGCCCTGGGCCATTGGTGAAAACCTGACCGGCAACCTCGGCGCGGCGAACATGGGCAACAGCCTCGTCACCTACGTCAGTGGGCGCGGCTTCATCGCGCTCGATTTGGCCACCGAATACACCACACTGGCCTCGGCCACCGGACCCACCGACAACGTGCGGGAATCCCTCACCGCCGACTTGACCGGCCTCACCAGTCAAACCGTGAACGCCCTGGTCATTCACAATGACAACACCGCCGCGTCCGCCATTCAGGTGACCGGCTCCGGCGCAGGCCAAAGTCTGGCCAACACCAGCGGTGCCTTCCTCTTCACCCTGAATTCCGGTGCCACCGCCTCCAGCGCTCACACCGTCACCCTGGGTGGCTTTGACGATGGCATCAGCACGACCAGTTCGGAGTACGTCTTCCACGTCGTCAATCCCACAGCCGCCGCATCGCCCCCCACCCTGGCCGTGACGCTGACCTCGCCGCTGACCAGCGCCGCGCACATTGTGAAATCCGGACGGGGCGACCTCATCCTCACCGCACCGAGCACGGCGGGTGGCGGCAGCAACGGCACCTTCATCAATGAGGGCTTGCTGGAAATTGGCGCGCTCGATCAAATCGGCGGCACCACCGGCGGCATCCAACTGGCCGGCGGCACCCTGCGCCTCGGCACCGGATTTGCCGATGACATCGGTGGCCGCGCCCTGGACATCGCACCGGGCGGCGGGGTTTTGGACACCAATGGCAATGACGTGACCGCCACCGGCATCGCCATCACCGGCAGCGGGGACTGGACCAAAACCGGCCTCGGCACCCTCACCCTCACCGGCACGGCCACCGACAGCTCCACCGGCACCCTCACCCTGCAACAAGGCGTGCTGGCGCTGGGGGACACCGCTGGCAGCAATGCCTTTGGCTCGGGCGACATCGAGATCCGCCCCATCGCCTTTGGCGGCTCCACCGTCACCCTGCTGAACACAGCCAGCGATCAAATCGATGACGCCGCCGTGATCCGCCTCTTCAATGTCGGCGGCAGCGGCGGTGCTCCCTCCGGTGGTCGCTGGGATCTGAATGGGTTCAGCGAGACCGTTGGCGGCATCGAAATGACCTCCGGCTCCGGTTCCTCCACCATCGTCACCGTTGGCGCGGGCGGCACCCTCACGGTGCTGGGAGACATCGTCCTCAACAACAACCGCGGCGGCGCGGGCACCACGCCCGAGCAGGTCGAAATCACCGGCGGCGGCATTTTGGATCTCGGCGGTGACGCCCGCGTGATCGAGGTCAACTCCTCCGTCGTCAACACCGGCAACGACGCCGGCATCGAGACCATCATTCAGAACGGCGGCATCGTGAAGACCGGCAGCCAGATCCTGTATTTGGAAAACGCCGGCAACACCTATGCCGGAGGCACCGTGATCAACGAAGGCACGGTCAGCATCGCCACCGACACCAACCTCGGCGCGGACACAGCGGGCAACGGCATTGAGATCCGCAACGGAGCCACCCTGCAAAGCACCGGCAGCCCCCTGGTTACCCTCAGTGACAACCGCACCGTCCTGCTCGGCGCGGGCGGCGGCAACATCGAGGTGCTCGGCGCGGCGACCGACGCCCTCGTGGTGGACGGCGTCGTCAGTGGCGACGACTGCGGCCCGCTGACCAAGTTGGGAGACGGAGCCCTCGCCCTCACCGCCGCCAACACCTACGCCGGTGGCACCGATGTGACCGCGGGCGCCCTGGTCGCCGCCAACACCAACGGTTCGGCGACCGGCCTCGGTTCCGTGCTGGTGCAGACCGGAGCCACGCTCACCGGCGATGGATTCATCGCACCCGCTGCCGATGAGAATGTGGTGATTCAAGGAACACTCATGGTTGGTGATCCCACCGCTTCGACAGGCACCGATCTGAGCATCATCACCTCCGGAACGGGTGCTTTGACCTTTGAGACCGGCTCCTTCACCACCCTGAATCTGTGGAGTGGAGACGGCCTCGGCGACAACACCGGCACCCTCACCGCAGCGGACCTGCTGATCGTGGGCGGCAACGTCAACCTGGGTGGCACCCTGCAGGTGCTCAATCCCAACGGCATGACCGGATGGAATGAAGGCGACGTGTGGAAGCTGTTCGACTGGAGCGGCCTGACCACGCCTCTGGTGGCTGGAAACGAATTTGAAGCCCTCGACCTACCCGACATCAGCGGATCTGGCTACGCCTGGGATCTGACCGATCTCTACATCGGAGGCACCATCACCGTGGCTCCCGAACCGAGCCGCCTCATGCTGCTGGCTTTCGGGCTCTTGGTGCTCACTGGACGCCGTCGGCGGATTTGAAGACATCCCACGGCCACCACGCGTTCCGCGTCATCGTCCCACGTCTCGTCTCCATCTCGCCGGGCACACCACCCCGGCGAGACAGCACGCCGCGTCGCCGCCCCGCTGTAGGTGGCTGCAGTGAGGCCACTCGCCTTTGAGACGCGAATGAAACCGCTGTAACTTCAGCTCATTTTCTCCTCAAAGGCTCCTCATGCGCAGCGCGGTCAATGCCCGCGCCTACAGCATGCCGCTCCACCGCCTCCCGCTGTAGGTGGCCGCAGTGAG
>JAGRPD010000082.1 GCA_020439875.1 Verrucomicrobiales bacterium | reverse complement strand
AAGCCTTCCATATCCTCCAGCCTGAGCCCGAATGCGCCCGCTCTCCAGCAAAAATCGTACGCGATCAGTGGACGTAAACCCGCTGGGTTCAATCGCCTGCCGCAAACAGCGACCTTCACAAAAGTTCCATTCCACACCGATTTTTGCCTTGCCTCTCTCCGCCAGAGCCATTGATATAGCCCCTCAACTCGCAGCAAATCATCCTTCCATGCGCATCCTTCAATCGCTTCAGCCCCGCCTCCGCAACCGCCGCCTGTTGGCCAGCCTCGCCACCGGAGCCCTCCTGCTCACCGCCGCCCTGCCCGCCTCCGCGCAGCAAGACGCCGAGCCACCCGCAGCGCCAAAGTCCGGTCTGCAAAAATACGTGCTTGATGGCGGTATCTGGATGCTCCCCCTCGGCATCTGCTCCGTCGCCACCATCGGCCTCACCGTGCTCTGCCTGATGACGCTTGGGAAAAAGAAATTCACCCCGCCCGATCTCAAAGCCGAGATGATGGACCTCATGCAGCAGTGCCGCGTCCGCAGCGCCATCGAAGTCGCCTCTCAGAGCCCCTCCTTCCTCGGCCGCATGATGACCATCGCCCTGCCGCATTTCGACGCCACGGATGAAGACAACCTCGGCGTGGACAAGGTGGAAGACGCCATGGCCGACTTTGCCACCGTGGAGATCAAACCCTACCAAAAGTGGGTGGGTTACTTCGGACTGCTCGCCCAGGTCAGTCCCATGCTCGGTCTGATGGGAACCGTCATTGGTATGGTCGGAGCCTTCGCCGTCCTCTCCTCCACAGGGGGTGCTGAGCCTGCCAAACTCGCCGGTGACATCTCCGTCGCCCTTTTGACCACCCTCGGTGGCCTCATCGTCGCCATCCCCAGTCTGGCCCTGTTTTTCTTCTTCAAAAACCGCCTCAACGATCTCGTCTCCGAGTCCGTGCTCTCCGGTATGGAACTCACCAACGCCGCCTCCGACGCCGTGCATGGTGAAGCCCGCGCCGCCCGCATCCCCGAAGGCCTCGCCATCTAAAATCCACCCCCTGCTGATTGCCGCACCCCCGGCGCGGCCCGCCTCCAGCGGATGCGCCGGGTTTCCCTCCAGAGGCCATGGCTTCCAAAGCGCTCGAACTCCAAGCCGTCGATGAAGACGTCAGTGTCGATCAGTCCTCCATGATCGACCTCGTCTTCCAGCTCCTGCTGTTCTTCATGGTCAGCTCCCGGCTGCTGCTCAACACCATCGACCCCGACATCAAGCTCCCCGTCGCCCCCAACGCCAAGCCCCCGGAGGAACACGCGGGTCGCATCATCATCCACGTCTATAATGACGGCGGATTCAGCGGCAAAAACCGCAAGGAAGAGCCGCTGCCTGATCTCGCCTCCGTCCGCCAATACGTCACCGGCAAAGTCGGCATCATCGAGCAGGGAGTCACCCCCAAAGTCCTGCTCCGCGGTGACAAAGAAGCCATCGTGAAATACGCCAAACAGGTCATTCAGGCCGCCGGTGATGCTGGCGTGAACAACATCATCTTCAGCGCCTACCCCACGGCGAAAAAGTAGTCACCACTTCCCCCTCCGATGCCGCGCAAAAAGCACATGCAATCTGAGGAGATGGCCGCTCCAGGGCTGGACATCTCCTCCCTCATCGACGTCAGTTTCCTCCTGCTCATCTACTTCCTCGTCACCTCCACCCTGGAGCCACGGGAGTCCGACTTGAGTATGGAACTCCCCACCGACTCGGGGACCGCCAGCAACATCAAGATCGATCCCCTCAAGGTCCGGCTCACTCAAACTGGAGAGATCACCATCGCCGACCAGATCATGCCTGATGATGTCACCATGGAGTCCGAACTCCAGCGCTACAAGGAAATCACCGACACCACCGACAGCAAGCCCCTCGTCATCGTGTCTGCCGATGACGAGGCCAAGCAGCAGCGCTTCATCGACCTCATGAACGCCCTCGCCCGCGTCGGCATCACCACCGTCACGCTCTCTGGATTCTCGGAGTAGCTCCTGCGACGCACCTTCTGTTGGCGATTTTTCTCCCGCCCATCGCCCGCCTTTTTTCGAAAAAAAGTCACCCCTGCCCTGCCCCATGAGTGAACCCCACCCCTCCGCGGCCCGCGGCCCGAGATTGATCCTTCTCGGCAGTCTCCTCCTGCTCCTCCTTTGCCCCACCCCTCGCGCCAGCGCCCAGGCTCCTGAGCCCGCCCCGGCCGACGCCCCCGCCGCCCCTACACCCAAGGAATTCGAAGGCCTCGACCTCCAGACCCTGTTTGAAAAAAACAGCGAGTTCATGGAGAACAGCCAGTGGGAATACGCCCTCATGCCCTTGAACGTCATCATCGCCGACTACGGCGAAGACGCGATGGACGAATACGGCCCCATGTTCGGCGTCATGTACTACCGCCAAGGTTTTTGCCTCAAGAACCTCAAAAAGTTCGAAGAAGCCCTGACCTCCTACGAAAAGTGTTACAACGACTTCGCCAACAAACCCGACACCGAGCCCGCCAAAAAGAATCCCGTCTGGGAACTCTGCCGCCTGGAAATGGGCATCGTCAATCAAGCTCTCGGTCGATACGACAAGGCCGTCGAGGACTACGAAGCCTTTGCCCGTCAGCCCGCCGCTGCAGGCACCTACGATGAGGTCGGCTTCCGCATCCAAGCCGCCGCCTGCTACGCCAAGGCCGGAAAAGCCGACCGCGCCCGCCAGTTGATTGAAGGCCTCTTCAAACTCACCGGCAATGCCGCACCCCGCGCCGACGCCCTGTTCCGCGCCATGCTCACCCTCACCGAGGACTGGGCCAACAACAACTCCGAGCCCGCGAAAGCCGAAAAAGAAGCCCATCAATTCCTCGACCTCTACGCCGGCAAAGTCGCCGTTTCCCCCTTCGATATGGCGCGTTTCCAATTCAACGAGCGCGTACTCGGCATCGCCCAGAAAGCTTCTGGCAACGATCAAAATACCCTCGCCATCCGGCTCCTCACCCACTACGCCAGCGCCTCCAACATCCTCCGCGACCTGGAAAAGCGCGCCATCGACATGGCACCCAACGTCCCCCAGGCCCTCACCAACGAGATCGCCAAATACCGCGCCATGCTCACCAGCCCCGACTCCCGGGATTGGCTCGCCCTCCTCCTCCTCGCCGCCTGTCATGAGCGGCTCGGCAACCAAGCCGCCGCCTTCGCCATTTACCAGCACTGCCTCAACGAAGTCCCCAAACATCCCAACCGCGAGATCATCCTCTTCGGAGCCATGCGCTGCGCCATGGCCCTGCGGCACATGGACTTCGCCCAACATCTCGGCACCGTCTTCCGCACAGAATTCCCCGACTCCAAGTACGCCGCCGTCGTCAATACCATGATGCTGGAGAGCCTCTTCTTCTCACAGCACTACGATGAAGCACTCGAGCTGGCCAACCGCGTCCGCGACGCCATCCCCGAGGACGATCCCAATCGCGATCTCGCCACCTTCGTCATCGGAGCCTCCCTCTTCAATCTCAACCGCATCGCCGACGCCGTCCCCGAGCTGGAGGAGCACACCAAAAAATATCCCGACAGCCGCTTCAAAGAGTACGTCCGTTACTTCCTCGCCGCCAGCTTCCAGAGGGAGAAAAATTGGGAGAAAAGCGGTGAGCTTTTGGACAAGTTCATCGCGGACTTCCCGCAGTCTGACTACCTCTCCTTTGCCCTGATGGACCGCGCCTCCTGCCACTTCCAGCTCGGCCAGTACGACTCCTGCATGGCCCGCCTCGGACAGTTGCAAAAGCAATTCCCTCAGTTCCCCAACCTCGACGTCGCCATCAGCATGCGCGGTGATTCCCACCTCATGCTCAACAACAACACCGAGGCCGAAGCCGCCTACCTCAAAGCGCGCGAACTCGCCATCGAGGCCGGCCCCTCCCACGCGGTTATCCTCGGGCGCATCCTGCTCCAGCTCATCCGCACCTCCAAAGCCCTGCAAAAGCAAGATCAGATCATCCAGTTTTACGATGAATACATGAAGGATCACACCGGCGGCTACTACGATGCCGAAGTCATCGTCGGCTCCATGGAGGCCCTCCAAAATGCCAACCGAGGCGAGGAAGCCCTCGCCGCTCTGGAAAAAGTCATCATCCGCCTCGGCAGTGGCGAGCCCGGACCCGGCATCGAAGAAGCCATCGGATCCTACACCGAGCACGGCATCGCCGTCATGGGGGCCGAGAAACTCTACGCCAAACTCGAAAACTTCGTACCCCAAGGCACCGAAGTGAACGAAACCCTGCGCGCCTGGCTGCTGATGGCTCGCATCGACCTGCTGCAAAACGACGCCTACAAAGATCAGTTCCCGAAGCGCGCCGCACAGATTCAAGTCGCCTTCGAAGAACTGCGTGGCTTTGATCCGAAGACCCTGCCCACCTACATCGTCACCCAGGTCGGTCGCAACCTCGCCGAACAAGACTCCACCGAAGCCCGCAAAGTTGCCGTCGATTGGTTCGATGAAGTCATCCGCCGCGGCGACTCCGAGTTCTACCCTCTAGCCCTCATGGGGCGTGCCCGCATCATCGCCTCCGAAGGCGGCCCCTCCGCCATGAAGGAAGCCATTGCCGCCTTCGACCGCGTCGTCCGCGAGCTTCCCGACAAGCCCGACTACGTGGAGGAAGCCCTCGTTTCCAAAGCCCGCCTCTACTACGACAAAGAGATGTGGAAAGAAGCATCGGACGTCTTTTTCGAAATCCAGAAGAACCCCAAATTCGTTAAATTCCGTCCCGAAGTCTTTTTCAAACTCGGCCGTGCCTATCAGGAACAAGGCAAAACCGAGGATGCCCTCTCCGCCTTCACCCCCTTTGTCGGCCCACCGCTGGAGAGTTACGTCGATTACTCCGCCGAGGCTCGCGTGCGTGCCGCGCAAATCCAAGAGCAACGTGACAACAAAGAAAAAGCCTTCCGCCTCATCAAGGACACCGTCTCCCGGATGTACAAATTCAGCAACCATCCCGTCGCTGGCCCATGGGTGGAAAAGGCCAAGGAACTCTACAAAAAACTGCGTGATGAAACCGGAGCCCAACCCGATCCCGATGAAGGCATCTGGGGCATCCGCTAATTTCACCTCACCGTCCTGCCCGCCATGACTGCCCTATTTTCCCTCGCCACTCGCCTGCTGGTCCTGACTCTACTTTCCGTCAGCACCCTACACGCCGCCAAGCCCCTCAACATTCAGGCCATTGACAACGCGGGCCAATCTCACCCCGGCTTCCTCATGAAAGCCGACGCCACCGGTCTGGTCATCGCCGCCACAGAGAACGGCGGCAGCTCCATCACCCTGCCCTACGCGCAGATCCAAAGCCTCAACGTCGAGGAACCTCGTGGCTGGACTCAGGCCCAAACCGCCCTCGACGCGGGCAACTATCCCGAAGCCAAAATCGCCTTCGACAAACTCGCCAACGAATACATCGACCTCCTCCCTTGGAAAGACGGCTACGGCTCGCTCGCCCGATTGAATTATTTCAAAGCTCTCAAAGGCCTCAATCAGTTGACGGAACTCGCCGCCGCCATGGATCGCCAACTCGCCCAGCCCCTCGTGCTCAGCGATTACTACCAGGCCGATTTCAACGACCTCAAAGGCTGGGCCATCCTCGGCAAAGATGACATCCTCGCCCTCGAAGCCTTCTTGTTGGAGTTTCAAGAAGACGTCCAATCCAGGGAAAGCCTGCTGCCCCTCTTCAAACCCGCACCCGCCCGTCTCATCGCCTCCCTGCACTACCTGCGGGCCATGTTTGAACTCAAGCAGCAGAAGCCCGACTTGGCTTTGATCGATTTCCAAAGCGCTATGACCTACGACTTCGGCAGCGACCCCGCCATCTTCGGCATGTCCCTCAAAGAATCCCTCGCCATCGTCGCCACCAAGCTCCAGACAAAGCCCGATGACCTCACCCTCAAGCGGCTGGCCCACAGCCTCGCCGTCACCTACCGCGACATCGTCGGCGGCGGCACCGTACCCGAACCCTACGTCGCCTACCTCCCTCCCGTCACCGATCCTGCTGCCGCCAAGGAAGAAGAGAAAGAGGAAAAGTAGGCCGACCAGACCCACCGCACACCAGCGCTCCCGCGATAACGTCCGGCGACGAATTTGGCTGGGAATCTTTTTGCTTCCAGCACCGTATCAAGAAGGCATCCTGAAAGAAGGAGAAGCTGATTCGCTGCGGTGAAACTGCAGGGCATTCGTTGCCAAACCGAGCAGAAAGGGGACAGGGATCGATGAAGATCCTCAACACGATTCCAAAGCAAATCGCACCCTGGGCCCGTCGCCCCCATTTGAACCTTCATGCAAACCCGCGATGTGGTTCGCCCTGCAAAGTACCCCCATTTTTTACCACAACCTCCACCAAGGTCGGCATCCGTCTTTCGCATCGTCTCCTTTCATGCTGTCAATGTCGTGGGAACAGAGGCAGAAGGCACAAACTCTTGACGGTGAATCAAGGCATAAACGAGAAGAAACAGTCCAAATGGCGTGCCCAAGGGAACAATGCATGTCAGGCATCCTCCGTAAATGCACGCAAACCAGAAAGCCCATTTTCGTCTGTACCGGAGTCGAGTGATGGAGACGATAAACAACGTCAACGCCACCAAGGCACAGCCGAAAATCCAAAAGAGGAAATCTGATGCACTTCTCATCTGACTTATAGTGGCATTTGTGATCGAAATGACGTGCTTCGGATCGGATGCTCCGCTCAAGTCGATTTTAGCCACAGCAGCCTGGAACTTCATCTGCAAAACCACGATACCAATGGGGATCAGAGTCTGTGATGCGGCACCAAAAACTGCAAGGTAGGGAGCGGTTTTTTTCATCCTATGGTTTCGGTTGGTTTCATGCCAATGCCTTGGTCGGAGCGACGAAAGGCGCAAAGCTTTGATCTCTGCATGTGGTCGATCTACGCCAACACGGCTGCTTCTTGCTCCAGGTCCTGCATCGCGGCCTCCATCAGTCGCTCTTGGGTGGCTTCTTCTCGGCGAAATTCGCCGCTGACTCGTCCCTCCCGCAGCATCAAGATGCGGTCGCTCATGCCGATGAGTTCCGGCAGCTCGCTGGACACCAAGATCACCGCCTTGCCCTCCTCCGTGAGTTGATTCACCAGCTCGTAGATTTCCAACTTCGCACCGACATCAATGCCGCGAGTGGGCTCATCCAGCAGCACGACCTTGGGCTCCGTCATCAGCACTTTGCCGAGCACCACCTTTTGCTGATTGCCGCCGCTCAGTTTCCCCACCGATGCGTCCAGGCTCGGTGCCTTCACCCGGAGAGCGTCGAAAAGCCGCTGATCTTCCCGCCGTTCCGCATTCTGATTGAGCCAGCCCAATTTGGCAAACCGCTGCAAGGACGCCAGCGAGAGATTGAATCCCACTCCTTGCTCCAGCACCAATCCATAGCGCCGCCGATCCTCGCTCACCAGCGCCAGCCCTCGCCGGATCAACTGCGTCGGCGTCGCGGCTGCCGTGTCCCAGCCCTCAAGCTGAACCGCTCCCGCGACACGGCGACCCCAGGCACCGAAGAGATGCATCAGCAGCTCCGTCCGCCCCGCGCCCATCAGCCCGCCTATCCCCAACACCTCGCCCGCTCGCAGGCGAAAGTTTACCCCCCGCAATTTCACTCCATGGGGATCTGGACCATCGACCGCCAGATCCTCCACCTGCATCACCACCGCCCCCGGATGCGGCGCGCGACGCGGGAACAAATCCCCGATTTCCCGACCCACCATGTGGCGGATCACTGTGGCGCGATCCAGGGCCGTCGTAGTCTCCGTGATCACCGTTTTGCCATCCCGCTGCACGGTGATGCGATCAGCCAGGGCGAAGACTTCATCCAGCTTGTGCGAGATGTAGATGCAGGCCATGCCCCGCTGCCGCAAGTCTCGCAGGATGTCCATCAGCGTCTGCACCTCATGCTCTGCGAGCGCTGCGGTAGGTTCATCCAGGATGAGGATGCGGGAGTCTTTGGCCAGTGCCTTCACGATCTCCACCAGCTGCTTTTGGCCGACCCCGAGATCTCCGACTTTTGCCGCCGGATCCAAATCGACATGGAAGCGATCAATCAGCGTTTTGGCCTCGCGATACACCTTGGGCCAGTCCACCAGACCTCCCCAGCGACGTGGTTCCCATCCCAGGAAAATGTTTTCCGCCACCGTCATTTCATCGACCAACGCCAGCTCCTGATAAATCACCGAGATGCCCATGGCTGCCGCATCCGAGATCGAATCAAACCGCGCCTCTGCCCCGTCCACCTCGAAGCTCCCTTCGTAGCTGCCATGCGGGTGAATGCCAGAGAGCAACTTGATGAGCGTGCTTTTGCCGGCCCCATTTTCGCCGCAGAGCGCGTGAATCTCGCTCGCCTTCAAATCAAAGCTCACATCCTGCAGCGCCACCACACCGGGGAACCGCTTCGTCAACCGGTCGGCCCGCAAAACAACACGTCCTGAATCGCTCATCGCGCCATCTATAGTGGAA
The DNA here is from genome assembly GCA_020439875.1 of Verrucomicrobiales bacterium. Classification (GTDB taxonomy): domain Bacteria; phylum Verrucomicrobiota; class Verrucomicrobiia; order Verrucomicrobiales; family Verrucomicrobiaceae; genus JAGRPD01. The sequence continues at coordinate 294 of JAGRPD010000082.1, read as the reverse complement.
CGCAGCATTCACGGCAAGCCCCCGCTTCATTCAGCCCCCAAGGGGTGGGCTGCTAGGGCTGAGGGGAAAGGTATCGGGCAAACATCGCGCCCACAGCACGCCCAAATCACGCCTCGCTGCCGCCTGTAGGTGGCCGCAGTGAGGCCACACGCCTTTGAGAACGCGAATGAATCCGCTGCCGCATCCCCTCAAAAATCAGCAATCCGTGTTCAGCAATCGACATTCAGTAAGCTGCGCAGCGCGGCCTTCGAGCGTTGACCGTCTCTCGACGCGAACCGCCAACGTGGCTTGACT
>JAGRPD010000081.1 GCA_020439875.1 Verrucomicrobiales bacterium | reverse complement strand
CATTGCCCGCCGTGATGTGCAACTGGCGCGTGCCGACCGCGCGGACGCGGCAGTGACCGTGTTCTCCGTCCGCCGCGACCCAGCCGTCGAGATAGGCGCTGCCAATGGTCGACTCGACCTGCGCCAGCAGTGCATCGCCGTCGAACATGCGGGGCAGGTCGTCATAGACTCCGCGCAGGATCGGTTCGGCTAGGCCGCCCGCCTGCAGCGCGAGCGCGAAGGTCTGGCCCGGCACATTGAGGCCCTGGAAAACGAACTCAACAGCGCTCACCGAGCCCTGCATGAAGCCCCCGCCGATCAGCCCGGACGCCTCTCCTATCGCGAGGTGCTGGATGCGCTGCTGGAGGTGGAGGCACGGGGTGCGGCACCCGCTTCCCTGCCCGGCATGGGGACCCACTTTCGCGACGCCGATCACGCCGACGCCTGGCAGCGCATCGCGGAAATCTCGCCGCTGACGCCGCTGTGGTTGAAGTCCAATTACGAGCACAGCCCGCTGCATGACCTCGTCTATTTCAGCACCGACGAAACGGCCCTGACCGAGCTGCGCGCCGCCTTCTCCGCTTTTCAAGCCACCGAGCAAGAGCGGCACCATCACCTGCGGCAGCACGACCACTTTTTCAGCCTCGACACCCCGGAGCTGTTGCAGGCCTGGCTGGCGGAGCATGAGGCCGCCTTGCGCGAGCTGCCCGCTCCGGTGGCCCGGCATCTCTCGCAGTGGACGAGCCTGCTTTTCACGCCGGAAGCCAACGGCAACACCCCGGCGGATGCGTTGATCCCCTGGCTCGACGGCCTGAATCAGCAGCTCGCCATCCTCTCCGGCTGGACGCTGGATGAGCGCCTCTACCCCCGACTCGCCGCGCGTGGAGACGCGCCTCTGAGTCGTCTCTCCGCCGCCGCCGCCCAGCTATGCGCACCGGCCTCCTTTTGGCAGCGACTCCATCCGGTGCGGTTTTGGAGGAAAAAAAATCTCCACCGCTGGTTGCGACAGGCCGGGGTGGATCCCGATGAGGTCGATCTCGCCACCCTGCATCAAGCGGCCGAGCTGGAGGCCCGTCTGAGCCAGGAGCGCCCGACGCTCCTTCATTGGACGACGGCTCTGGGCCTGAACGACACCGCAGAACCAGCCTCCCTACCCGCCATGCAGCGCCAGGTGCGCCGCCTTCAGGAGCCCCTGCAGCCGGTCCTCGCCGCGACCCGCCGGGTGCGCGCCTGCCCGGTCGCACGCGCCGCCAGTGAGTTGCAGCGCGGTGGAGATCCGGCTGTCTGCGCCTCCGTCCTCGATGCCTGCCACGCCAGTCTCACCATTTGGGCCACCGAGCAAAAAGGCCTCGCTGCCGTGGAAAAACTGCGTCCCTGGTTCACACCCGAGTGGATCGAAGCGCGGTCGGCAGAGATCCGATCCCACACACCGGGCCAGGCCGCACTGGAATCGATTGCCTCCGCATTCCCCACCCTGCCGGAGTTTCAAACCTTCCGCGCCCGCGTCCAGACGCTCGATCCCGCCGTGCTGCCCATCTTTGCCGCTCTGCGGGAAAAAGCCGCCGCCTGGCAGACGCTGCCTGCCCCCGAGGTCTCGGCCAGCATCAGCGCCTCCTTGCAGCGCGAGGCCCTGCTGGAGTGGAAACGGCAAATCGAAGCCGCCCAGCCCGCCTTGCTGATCGAGCGCGATGAATTTCAGCAAAAGGTCCATCTGCTCGGCCAGAAAGACCGCGAGTACCGCGCCGCAAACCGTCGCCTGCTCAGCCAATGCCGCGCCGATCTCCCGCTCTCACCCCGCGGCCATTGGGATGACGTCGTCATGTTCACCGGCCCGCGCGCCCGCCGCCTGCGCGAGGTCGTCGAGCGCGGCGAACCGCTCGGCCTATTTCACCTGCGCCCGGTGTGGATGATGAATCCGGAAATGGTCAGCCGCCTCTTCCCCTTGCGAGCCGGCCTGTTCGATGTGGTCATCTTTGACGAGGCCTCCCAGCTCCCGGTCGAGAGCGCCCTGCCCGCCTTATTCCGCGCCAAGCGCATGGTCGTCAGTGGCGATGAAAAACAAATGCCACCCTCCCGCTTCTTCGGCTCCCAACTCGAGTCCGATGAAGAAGACGACGCCGATGCCTGGCTCGATGCCGACGACGCCAGCCTCGACGACAGCGAGCGCGAGCGCCTGGCTCAGGCTGCCGGCAGACGCGAGGTCAAAGACTGCCAAGACCTGCTCACCCTCACCCAAAACCTCCTGCCCACCGCCACCCTGGAGATCCATTACCGCTCGCAGTACCGGCAGCTCATCGACTTCTCCAACGGCGCCTTTTACGGCGGCAGGCTCAGCGTCCCCGCCCGCCATCCCGAGAGCGAAATCCTGCGCGTCCGGCCGATGGAGGTGGATCGCGTGGATGGCGAATATTTTGAGCAAACCAACGAAGACGAAGCCGCCCGCGTCGTCTTCCGCCTGCAGGAAATCTGGCGTCGGCCCTTCGACGAACGCCCCGGCATTGGCGTGGTGACTTTCAACCTCAAACAAGCCGAACTCATCGAGGCCGAGATGGAAAATCTAGCCGAAGAAGACGACGTCTTTCGCGAAGCCTGGATCGAGGAATCCGAACGCACGCAGAATGGCGAGGACATGGGCTTCTTTGTCAAAAACCTCGAAAACGTCCAAGGCGATGAACGGGACTGGATCATCTTTTCCACCACCTTCGGCCGCGACATGCACGGCACCTTCCGCCGCAATTTCGGCGTCCTCGGCCAGCATGGCGGCGAGCGCAGGCTCAACGTGGCCGTCACCCGCGCCCGGCAAAAAATCCTCCTCATCACCTCCATGCCGGTCAATGAGATCAGCACCTGGGTGGGTCAAAATGGCCGCCGCCTGCCCTCGACGCCGCGTGACTTCCTCCAAGGCTGGCTGGCCTACGCCGAGCGCCTGAACGCCGGTGATTTCGAAGCCGGCCGCCATCTGCTACACGCCCTCAACGGACAGCAAAACGCCTCGCTCCCCCGGCTCGAACGCTCCGCCGAAACCTCCCGCTTCGTCGAGGAAGTCGCCACCTTCATTCGCCAGCTCGGTCACGAACCCGTGCCCGCCCAGGGCGATGCCTTCGGACTCGACTTCGCCGTCAGGCATCCCCGCACCGGCCAGTTCGGACTCGGCATCGAGTGTGATTCCCACCATCACCCCGTGCTCGCCTCCGCCCGTGCCCGCGAGTTGTGGCGTCCCTCCGTGCTGGGCCATTCCATTCCCACCATCCACCGCGTCAGTTCCAGAGCCTGGTATCACCACCGCGCGCAGGAGCAGCAGCGCCTGCGCTCCGCACTGGAGCAGGCTTTGAGTTCCTGACCCACGTTTCTTTTTTCCATGAGTGGCCCCAAAGTCATCAACATCGAAGCCGTCCGCCGCCGTCAAAAGCGCCAAAGCCACGTCGAGTTGCGCAAGCTCCAGCTCGCCCTCGCCGAGTGCGAACGCTGGCAGGCCCAACCCCAGGCCGCCGAGTCACTCGCCCGCCTCGAAACCCTGCGCCAGGCCGAGCAGTGGGAACCGCTGCTGCACGAGGCCCGGCGGCTTCACGATTTCTATCGAGAGGAAAGCCAGCGCCTCCGCCAGCAGCACGCCGCCCAGCACGTCACCACACTGCAGCGGGCGCATCGCCTGCTGCAAAGCCTGGCCCAGATCCAAGCGCAGTTGCAAACCCTGCCCGCCTCCGCAGAGCGGGACGCCCTGATCTCTCAACTTTCCAGCTCCGAACTTGGCGATCAAGAATCCGCCCTCAACACCGCTCTGCAATTCATCGGCCAATCTCACGACGCCCAGACCAGCCGCCGCCTGTCAGAACTCGCCGCCAGCTTGATCGATGCCGATGCCGCCGCTCCCACGGCCACCCGGCCCCAGGCAGCGGCCGATCCCCACCAACAACGCCTGGAAAAGTGCTGGCAACTTTTGGGTGAACTCTCCACCGAAGATCCCTCCCCGGAACTCGACACCCTCTCCGATCAAGCCCGCCGCATTTCCTCCGCCCCCGCTGACCAGCAGCCCATGCTGTTGGATTCCCTCGCCCTCCGACTCTCCACCCATCTGCAAGACCAACGCGCCCTCCGCGTCTGGCGGGAAGAGTTGGAACTCCTCCTCACCGAGCTGGATGAGATACGATCTCCCCAAGCGGAGGCATGGAGGCAACGCCTCACCACCGCGCTTTCGCAACCCGCGTCCATTGAATTGAAGCCCTCACTCCCCACCGAAGCCCGGGCTTGGATCGATCAAACGCTCGCCGAAGAAACTCGCGAAGACCAACGCACTGCCGTCCTACGCGCCCTCGCCGCCATCGGTTACGAAGTCCGCGAAGGCATGGCCACCGCCTGGGTCGAGCAAGGCCGCCTGATCCTCCGCAAACCGAATGATCCCGGCTACGGCGTCGAACTCAGCGCCCCCGCCCAAGGCAACGCCGTGCAAACTCGCATCGTCGCCTTCGGCACCCAAGCCCGCGATCCCCAGCGCGACCTCGAAGTCGAAGAAACCTGGTGCGATGCCTTCGAAACCGCGCGGGCCACCCTCGAAGCGGAAGGCTTCCAAGCCTCCCTGATCCAATCTCACCCCGCCGGTGCCATCCCCCTCAAAACCATCGCGCAACAAACCGCTCCAGCCCGGCAGCAAACCACCCGCCCCACCCTCAACGCCAAGCCCGATCCCCGGTGAACTCAAGCGACAGGAGTGTCGCCACTCCGAAATTTGTAATTGTGTTTGGCTTGCCCCAACAGGATCCCATTTCTCCAGCCGTAGCTGCTGCCCGTCCAAGATTTTAGCCATCCCAGCCGCAGGTCGCTTATTTCCATCTTGCTGGAGTGATGATTCCTGCTTGGATAGGGAGATCACCCCATGTTCTTTCCTGAAAAATCCAAATTCCTCGAATCCTGGATCTGGGATGCCGCCTACTCCATCCGCGGGGCCAAGGACGCGCCGAATGGAGCGGAGCGACATAGACTGCCTGACAAGGCAGCCCGAAGGGTGAGCGCGGAGGCGCGAATCAAATACAAGGACTACATCCCTTCGCTCACCTTCACGAAGCGCCTCGGGCTCGAAGACGTCGAGGCCGACATCATCGGCAAGTGCTGGAGGAACTCAACAAACGCCAACAAGCCATCCTGGAACTCGCCATCTCCACCGGTTCCGTCACCAACCGGCAGGTTCAGGAGAAGTTCGGTGTCGTCCAAGATACCGCCCTGCGCGAACTCAAGCTCCTCCTGAAACAAGGTAAAGGACGTTCGACTCACTATGTGCCCAAATCCGACAAGTCTTAATCGACCGATCATCGATCGATTTTTTCCGGCTAATCGACCGATTTCGGTCGGCTTGCACCTCCGTGCCCGATTCGAATCGACCGATAATCGACCGATTTTTCGCGGGAAATCGTCGCAGATGACCAGAGAAAAGCACGCCGATTACGGCAAGCACATTGTCGCCGCAGTGGGGCGACAATTGAGCAGATCGCACTTTCAATCCGGCATCCACGTCGCCGAATACCTCA
>JAGRPD010000660.1 GCA_020439875.1 Verrucomicrobiales bacterium | reverse complement strand
GCCACTCTGTCACCTGATCTCGGATTGAGGTTTCTTTTTGAGCGCATTCGCGGCAGAGTGGGGCTATGGCGCAGGTCAACAATCCGATCGAGCCCGGGGAAGCCGTCGCGCCTGCGTCGGTGGGGGATTCCTTTGGAGTCGCGGCGGGGCGGGTGGTGCGGCGGGTGCTTTTGCGGCGTGGGCTGACGGGCTGGGGGCGCGGTGCGGGTTGGGTGGGGCTGGGCATGGGGGTGATGCTGGTGGTGGTGCTGCTGCTGTGGCCGGGCTGGGCGGTGGCGATGGGTGGGGTGCTGCTGCTGGGGTGGGTGGTGTTTGCGGTTGGGTGGGTTTGGTGGCAGCGACCGGATGCATACTCGGCGTGGGCGCATTGGGATGAGGTGGCGGGGCGGCGGGAGGATTTTGCTGCGGCGTGGTGGATCGAGTCGGAGCGGGCGACTGAAGCGGCGGCGGTGCGGCATTGGGAGATGCAACGGGTGCGCCTGCCTGAGGCGATGAAAAAGCTGGCCGAGGACCTGCCGCTGCCCGTGCCGTGGCGGGCGCTGGCGGTGACGGCAGGTTTGCTGGTGGCGCTGGGTGGTTTGCAGTGGGGGATGCGGCCCGAGGTGGAGCCCGCGCTTTCGGAATCGGGCGTGGCGGCGGCGGGAACGGTGGCGGAGCAGGTGGCGCAGATGGCGGAGCAAACGCCGGAGGCGGGGCTGACGGCGGAGGAACGCGGGGAGTTGGAAAAGCAGCTGAAACAGGCTGCCGAGGCGCTTCAGCAGGCAGCGGGGGAGTCGCTGCGAGAGGTGTTGGCGCAGGTGGAATCTCGTGCGCAGGCGATGGAGGAGATCGCCCTGCGCCAGGGGTTGGACGGGGAGCGGTGGGCTTCGGAGGCGCTGACGCAGGTGCTGCAGGAGCAGGCGGATACGGGGGATCTGGGCGATGCTGTGGCGGCGCATCAGGCGGAGGCGGCCGCTGAGCAGGCGGAGCGGCTGGCGGGTCTTTTGGAAAAAGGAACGGAGTCGGCAGCGGGTGAGCGGGTGGCGCAGGGTTTGCAAAAGGCAGGAGCGGCGGCTGAAGAGGCGGATGCGCGGCGTTTGGTGGGAGGACCGGTGACGGAGGCAGCTGCAGCGGTGGCGGAGGGGCGGGCCTCGGAGGCGGAGGCGGCGATGCGGCGGTTGGCGGAGGGGCTGCGAGAGGTGGCGCGGCGCGAGCGGGCGCGGGAGCAGGTGCAGCGTTTGGCGGATCAATTGCGCGCGGCGGGTGGGCAGGTGGCGGCGGCGGAAGGGGGGCTGGAGCAGGTGGACTCGGTGGCGGAGGTGGCTGACAGCGAGTCTGCGAGTGGAGGTGAAAACAACTCCGAACCGGCCTCATCCGCTGCCGACGAAGGAGCGGCGCAAAAGGGGGCTGCGAATCAAGCGGCATGGTCGCCGCCGCCCAATGCCGCGCCGCCAAATCCCTCGGGTGCGGAAGGCTCCGCGAGCGCGGGGCAGCAGGGCGGGCAGGGGCAGACAGGAGAGATGCGAGCGGCTGCGGGCCAAAGTGGAAGGGCCAATCAACCGCCCGACACCGACGCGGGGGATGATTTGCCTCAGATTTTTGCGCCCATCCCGGGGCAGCCCGGGGATCAGCCGCCCGACACTCTGATCTCGGGTGGACCGCCTCCCGCTGGGGCGGAGCTGCAGCGCATGCAGATGGCGGGCAGTGGCCTGCGAGCCGGGGCGGGTACCGCCGAGATGAAGGGGGATGCCACGTTTGCCCAGCAGGCCAGTCGGGAGGCGCTGGTGCAAGCTCAGGACACGGGGGAAGGCCAATCCGCAAAACGCCAAGTCGCTGGTGGTGCACCGCAGACGGAGCAAGCTCAGCGCGCGCGCCAGCAGCAGGCGCGCGAATTTTCAGCTGCGGACGAGGCGGCGCTCGACGAGCTGGCGCTGCCTCCCGCTCGGCGCGAGGCGGTGCGACGTTACTTCAATGAATTGCGCCGACGATTTGAGAACGCACCTTGAGTCCGGCCCGTCCTCCTGCTTTCCTTTTCCCAACCTCCACCTGCTTCATGAGCCAAGAATTTCGCGACCTTTTCCTCGATCTCAAAACCGAAATCCAACGCGCTGTCGTGGGTTACGATGAGATGCTCAGCCAGGTTCTCATCGCCATTTTTTCCGGCGGCCACGTGCTGCTGGAGGG
>JAGRPD010000012.1 GCA_020439875.1 Verrucomicrobiales bacterium | reverse complement strand
CTTTGCCGGCGTCGGCAAGACCCGGGAAGAGATCGCCTACGCCCTGGAGCAGGGCATTTACTGCTTCAATGCGGAAAGCGAAGCCGAGCTGGCCCGCATCAACCACATCGCGGGAGAACTCGGCCGCCGCGCGCCCGTCGCGGTCCGGGTGAATCCGAATGTCGATGCCAAAACCCACGCCAAAATCACCACCGGCAAGAGCGAGAACAAATTCGGCATCGACTTCGAGCGCATCCCCGCCGTGTACGAATGGATCTCCAAAGACTGCCCGCACCTGGAGATTCGCGGTTTGCAAATGCACATCGGATCCCAGCTCACCACCGTGGATCCCTTCATCGAGGCCATCGACAAAGTCTCCCCCCTCGTCTCCGCGCTAAAGAAGGATCACGATCTGCGCTTTTTCAGCATCGGCGGCGGCATCGGCATCGTGTATCGCGACACCTTGGAGTCCGGAGAAGCCGGCTGGTGGTCCGCCGACAGCGCCGTCACCCATCCGCTCACCATCGAGGCCTACACCCGCGCCGTCGTCCCCCGCCTGCGTGGCCTCGGACTGCGCATCCTGCTGGAGCCCGGGCGTTTCCTCGTCGGCAATGCCGGCCTGCTGCTCACCCGCGTGCTGTATGAAAAACGCGGCAGTGCCAAGACCTTCAAAATCGTGGACGCAGGCATGAACGACCTCATCCGCCCCACGTTGTATGAAGGGCATCACGAGATCATCCCCGTGCGCAAACCCAACGCGACCCAAACCGAACTCGCCGACGTCGTGGGACCGATCTGTGAGACGGGAGATTTTCTCGCTCAAAACCGCGAGCTACCCCCCGTGGCGGAGGGAGACCTGCTGGCCGTCATGAGCGCCGGAGCGTACGGCTTCACCATGGCGTCCAACTACAACACCCGCCCCATGCCCGCCGAGGTCTTGGTGAATGGCTCCACGGCCCATCTCATCCGCCAGCGCCAGCGGTTGGAAGATCTCATCGCCGGTGAGCACATCCCGGGAGGAGCCTGAGACTCAGCCGCCGACTCGGAGTCCGGCCCGCGCCTCCGTCTTGCCTCACCCGCCGCCTTGTGATTTAGTCCGCCATGATCTTCGCTCGTTTTCCTTTTCTCACTCGGCCCATCTTGGCCGTGCTCACTGCGCTGGGTCTGCTCGCCACGGTGGCCTCAGCCAATGAATACCTCATTCTCAGCGGTGGCCCCGCCATGCAGGAGTGGGAACGGTATCGGACCGAGGACACTCAGCATGACAAATGGTGGGGAAATTTCGTCCGCGCCGCCCGCGTCCGCATTCAGGATCTCAAACCCAACCTGCCCGCAGGCACCACGATCACCTGGCTCGTGTATCGGGATGCCTACCTGCGCCGCAGTTCGGAGGATCACCGCCCGCTGACCGGCTTCATCGAGTCCGTGCGCGATACCTACGGGGTGAAACTCGTGTGGATCCGCAGCGGGGACGACGTCATCGAGTACATCAACAACGCCCCCGGACGCCGCTCCAACAAAGTCGCTGGATTCGAGTACTTCGGCCACTCCAACAAGCACTGCTTCATGTTCGATTACAGCAATCAGGTCTATGGAGCCTCCGCCGCCTGGTTGCATGAGCGGGACCTGCGCCGCATCCGCTCCAGCGCCTTCGCACCCGATGCCTACTGCAAGTCCTGGGGCTGCCACACCGGAGAGAGCATGAGCAACCTCTGGCAGGATGCCACCGGCATCTGGATGATCGGAGCCTACGGCAAGACCGACTACGCCTTCGGCCACCTCAATGGCTGGCGGCCCCGTCTCGCCAGTGGCGCGCACTGGCGCTCGCGCGGCTGATTTTTCCGCCCCGCCAACCGCTCACCCAGCAGCCCCGAGCGTGGTGGAAAACCACGCCGCCATGCTGCGGATGTCCCAGATCATCGTCAACCAACCGTGCTTTTTGCCGGGCTGCACGATCAGCTCGATGCTCCGACCCACCGCTTGACAGCGGTTTTGAAACCAAAGCGACTGCTCCAACGGCGTCAGCGTATCCGCATCCCCATGCACCACCCGCACCGGCGGCAGATCCGCCGTGACGTGATAGATCGGTGATACCTCGCGCCCGATCCGCTGCCACGCCTCCGCATCCTGAGCTTCTGGCCCAAACCCCTTCACGTAGTGGATCGGCGGGCCACCATCACCGGGATTCTCTGTCGAGGTCCCCAGATTCAGCAGATCCGTCACCGGAAAAAAGATCCCCACCGCCTGCACCGCGCTGCTGGCCTGATCCACCGCATCCAGCGGATCCAGCGGCCCCACCCCCGCCCCCGTCGCCAGCATCAGACTCAGGTGTCCGCCCGAGCTGGCCCCCGTCACCCCGAGGTGATCGGGATCCACCCCATACGCCTCCGCCTGCGTCCGCACAAAGCGCACCGCACGATGCATGTCCTCCACGATCTGCATGATCGTCACCTCCGGCTGAGACACGTGATACACCGCAAACACCGTGAACCCCTGGCGCAGCAGGGGTGCGGCCAGGAAGCGCTTGAAGGAGCCCTTCTTCGACTTCCAACTGCCACTCATCAGCATCAGGATTCCACGTCCATTCGGAGCCGTCGGCGTCACCACATCCAGCGTCAAATCCACCGACCCACGCCGCCCATACACCACCCCCTCCTCACGCGTGCAGGCAGGCTGCAAATACACCGCCAACGCCCCAACCAGCAGTGCCGCAATCAGCACCAAGAGCAGCGTGACCTTCAGCAGCCGCCAAAACCAGTGAGACCGCTTTTTTCCCCTCATCCCGACGCTCCGCCTCCCCCTCCGTGACGGCGAAACATCGGCAGCCGCCACTTCCAGCGCATCGCCGCCAAACGCAGGCTCAAAATGAGTCCCATCGCCACCCAGCGGTGCCACTTGGCCGCAGGCAAATGCTGCCGCAGCAGCACAAAGGTCACCGCCCCGATCACCAACGCCGAGGCATAGAGTTCCATGTCATTTCGGAAAACCAACGGCACCTCCCGCCGCAATACATCCCGCAGGATGCCGCCCGCCACACCGGTGACGACCCCCAGCAGCACCGCCACCACCTCCGGCGCATCAAACGCCAACGCCTTCTCCGTCCCCGCAATGCCAAACAGCGCCAAACCCACCGCATCCACGACGGCCAGCGTGCGCTCCGGCATCGCCACAAATCTTGCCACCACAAAAGTCAGCACCGCAGTTCCCAAGGCCGTCCAGAGATACATCGGCTGAGAGATCCAAAACAGCGGCCGCGCTCCCAGGCAGAGATCCCGAATCGTGCCCCCACCCACCGCCGTCACCAGCGCCAGCACCATCACACCAAACAGATCCATGCCCTTGCCCTCAGCGACCAGCACGGCCGACACCGCGCAGGCCGCCACAGCCAGGTATTCGATCCATGCAGCCAGGGGCATAGCTGCGACTTTTAAATCCAACCCGCCTCAAAATCAAAGCCACTTCCCATCAAAAGAGCCGCCCCATTCGCCACGTTTAAAACCACCATGCCGAGTGCCGCCCCACGATTCACCTCCCTCCGATGCCCGGCGGGCACCTTTTTCCGCTGCCTCGTGAGCGCAGGCCTCAGCCTCGCCATAGCGCCTCTTCCAGCCGCAGATTCCTCGACTGAAATCGATCCCGATGATGGAGCCATCCCCCACTTCGCAGGGGCGGAGACCTTCACCGCCCTCGTCGAGAGCCCGCCGTTTTCCCGTTCGCTCGGCAGCCACGACAATCTCATCCTCACCGGTCTCGCCGCCGTCGGTGGTGATACCGTCGCCACCCTGCTAGACACCCGAACCATGCAGTCTCAGATCGTCTCGCAAACCGCCAACGCCGAAGGCTGGTTGCTCGTCGGCGTCGGCGGAGATCCTGATGATGCCGAGACCTGGACCGCGCGCATCCAGATGCAAGGCGGAGAGGTCGTCTCCATCCGTTACCAAAAACCCCCGCCCCCGCGCTCCGCCACCTCGGGATCGCGCTCCTCCAGCAGAGGCTCCTCCTCCTCCAGCGGTCAAGGCGGCCCCTTGAGTTCGCAGCAGCTCAGCGAGGCGCACCACGCCGCCAAGCACTACAAGGAAGGCTTTTCTGCCGACGGCTACAAAGACGCCCCACCACCCGAAATGGTGGCCAAACTCTCCCGCCTCAACACCACACAGCGAGAGGAAATCAACCGCCAGATGCTCAACTACCGCAATCAAGGCCTCGGCATGCCCGAGCGGCGCAAAATCTACGAAGGCCTCGTGGATCGCGCCGTGCAGACCCGCTAAATCTCGCCCCCAGTCCCCAAAGACTCACGGCCTCGCTGCGGCCAGTGCCAGCGCCGCAAGCAGGCCAACCGTGCGGCGATCCTTTTCGACCATTTTTCACCCTTCCGCTCGCTCGCCTCACATCATCCGCAGGCCCTGCGTAAAATCCCGTCGAGCGCGGGCCATTCCTTGACGGAACCGCCCAAGGCTGCGACTGTGAAGCCACATGGCGCGCAATTCAAATGTCACCCTTTGTTCCTTTTGCGGGAAGAGCCACGCGGAAGTGCGCAAGCTGATCGCTGGCCCTGGGGTTTACATTTGCGACAGCTGCATCCACGTCTGCAAATCCATCCTGGATAAGGAGACAACCAGCGAGAGTCCGATCAGCGAATCCCTCCTGGTTCCGAAACCCACGGAGATCCATGAACTGCTCGACCAGCACGTCATCGGCCAGACGCATGCAAAGAAAGTGCTCTCCGTCGCGGTACACAACCACTACAAACGCATCCTCCACACCCGTGAGAGCGTGGAACGCGCCGCCGCCAACGGCCGCACCTCGACCCTGCCCGACGAGGGCGACGTCGAGCTGGAAAAAAGCAACGTCCTGCTCATCGGCCCCACAGGTTGCGGCAAGACCCTGCTCGCCAAAACCTTGGCCCGCATTTTGAACGTGCCCTTCAGCATCGCCGATGCCACCACCCTCACCGAGGCTGGTTACGTCGGGGAAGACGTGGAAAACATCATTTTGCGCCTGCTGCAAGCCGCCGACTACGACGTGGCGCGCGCCGAGATCGGCATCATTTACATCGATGAGATC
>JAGRPD010000659.1 GCA_020439875.1 Verrucomicrobiales bacterium | reverse complement strand
AAGACCGCGACGCGGGGCGCGGCATGCACCGAGATGTGGGTGAGGCCTTGAGAGGCGAGCAGGCCGATGAGTCCGGCGTTGAGCTTTTGACCCGGCTGCACCAGCGTCTGGCCCACACAGAGGTCCGAACCACAGCGGCGCAGATTTTCCCCCATCTCCACGGGCTCCAGGCAGCGGATCGTCGGTGGCGAGTCGCTCCGTTCGACGTCTTCTTGCATGATGACGGCCTCCGTCCCCAGGGGCAGCGGCGCACCCGTGAAGATGCGGATAGCGCTGCCAATCTCCAATCGCAGCCCGAGGTCCTCGCCCGCAGGTTGCTCCCCGATGACCCGCAGCGGGGCGTGATCGGGCAGAGTCTCTGCGGCACGCACCGCGTAACCATCCATCATCGAGTTGTCAAAACCCGGCAGCGGTACCGTGGCGAGGATGCGACGCGCGCAGCGACGGTGCAGGGCCTCCAGCAAAGGCACCTCCACGGCTTCGGTGGGAAGACTGCGATCCAGCAGCGTTTGCAGGGCTTCTTTTTCCGAAATCATTCCACAGGAGGGGGGAGCTGAGGTTCGGCAGCCGGTGGTTCCGTCAGCATGCGCGCGGTGGCTGCCGCACTGGTCCCGCCCGATCCTCGCACTCCAGGCTCATCCAGCGGCACGGGGTTGATCGGCGCGATGGGCGGTGGCTGCGTGGGTTGGCGAGGTTCCGAGGTCAGGGGGGCGATCGGTGGCGGTTGCGTGGGCAGACCGTCGGCCGTGTTCAGCGGTGCGATGGGCGGCGGCTGGATCGGTTGCCCCGTGGCGGGATCCCAGGGCGCGATCGGAGGTGGCTGCTGGAAATCCGGTGTCGGCGGCGGTGCTGCGGTGGGCTTGGAGGGGCTCGTCCCGTTGGTTTGAGTTTTGGGCCGATACACCACCAGATTGCCGACGCGCGGTGTGCCGGAGGTGATGTCTGCCGTCAGGTGGTGGCCTTTTTTCTCGGGAGAAATTTTCAGTTCCGACCAGGAGCCCGTGGCATCCAGCGCCGACAGTTCGTGGCCCGCTGGCAGATTCATCGATCCCTGCACGCGAATCAGCACAAACTTCTGCTCGGGATTGACCAGCTCGATCATACCAATCAGGTAGGTCGGCCCTTCCTCGGAGGTTTCACTGCCCTCCACCACCTCGGGTTTGTCCCGGGTGGACTTGCATCCAACGATCGTCATCGCCAGCGCGATCACGCAGCTCGCGCGGAGCATCCAGGCAGGCATCATTTTTCTCACCCTGCCAGGGTAGCGTCGGGGCGGCCTCCTGACAAGACGCGCCTGCTGGTTGCTGTTTGGGCCGGGTTCAGGCCACTTCATCGCCGAGACGTGCATCCCGCTGCAAATAGCCGACCACGTAATCCCGCACCGCCTCGTCCAAAGGCGTCAGCGCGTCGGCGTAACCCGCCTCCCGCAGCCGTCCGATGTCGGCGCAGGTGTAGTATTGATACTTCGCCCGCAGGCTCTCCGGCATGTCGATGAACTCGATCCTCGGTGGTAGGCCGAGCGCGTGGAAAATGGCGGTGGCCAGTTGCACCCAGGTGTGAGCGGTGCCCGAGCCGAGATTGTAAAGACCGCTGCTCATCGGCGAGTGCGCCAAATGCAGCGTCATTTTCACCGCGTCCTTCACGTACAAAAAATCGCGCATCTGCTCGCCATCGCGGAAGTCTGGCCGGTGCGAGCGAAACAACTGAATGCGTCCCTCGCGCAGGATCTGGCCGAAGGATTTGTGCACCACCGAGCGCATGTCGTCTTTGTGATCTTCATTGGGGCCGAAGACATTGAAGTACTTCAGTCCCACGATGCGCCGCAGCCAGCCTTGGCGTGCGGCATGAAGGTCGAACAGATGCTTCGAGTAGCCATACATGTTGAGTGGACGCAGCCGATGCAGATCGGTCATGCGATCGCTCAACCCGTGCGCGCCATCGCCGTACGTCGCTGCGGAAGAGGCATAGACAAAGCGGCTGCTCTGCGCCAGCGACCACTCACAGAGACGGCGAGTGTAGTCGAAATTGTTCCGCATCAGGTAATCGGAATCCTTCTCCGTGGTGGCGGAGCAGGCCCCGAGATGCAGCACCAGATCGAAGCGACCCAAGGCGTCCGGCTTCGAATCGATGCGCGTCAGCAGGTCCTCACCGTCCACGTAATCGGCAAACTGGAGCGGCACCAGGTTGCGCCATTTTTCATCGCAACCCAAGCGATCTGCGACCACGATGTTTTGATAACCACGCCGATTCAGCTCCCAGACCAAAGCGCTGCCGATGAAGCCGGCACCGCCGGTGACGAGAATGCGAGATTGAGAGGACTTGGACATGATCGGGGAGAGGGAGGCCATCCATAACCGTGTCCCACCGCCCACGCAAGCCCGCGCCCCGGTCAAATCCAGGTGCAAGGCCTGAGAAATGGGCTGAACCAACGAAGGAAGGTTGGTGAAACATGGGGGTAAAGCGGTCGATGGCTGAATCTCGCTGGGAATGAAGGCGATGAAAGGACGCGGGTGCAGCAACTGGTTGGGATCTCAAAGGGTGGAAGCCTCACTCCTTCTCGCTCCGACAAATTCTTCTGTTTTTCAGAGGGTGGGAGGATGGTTAATGCCCACATTGACAATTTCCCACCAAGCTGTTATACAGAATAGAACGGAGAAAACGCCATGGAAGGAGTCATTCATCAGCTCAGACCGGACTCTAAAGGCCGGATCACCCTCGGAAAGCTTGCGCACGGCGTGAGCAGCTTTCGTGCACGGCGCATGGATGATGGCAGCATCATCCTGGAGCCCTTCACCGAGATTCCTGCCCGTGAAGCGTGGTTGTTCGAGAATACCGCAGCGCTTGGCGCTGTGAAGGTCGGCCTCGCACAGGCCGCAGAAGGCAAATCGCGCTCGTTAGGCAGCTTCGCGCAATTTGCCGATGAGGACATCGAATAATCCATGTCCTTCACTCTCAAATTCACGGAGCAGGCCGCAGCAGACCTGCAATCACTTGAGGAGGATAAAAGCCTCTATAAGCGTTTGAAGGCCGTGCGCAAGGCTCTTGGATACCTCGAAACCAACTCGCGTCATCCGGGGCTCAATACTCACAAGTTTTCGACCCTCTCCGGCCCTAAGGGTGAAGAGATCTTTGAGGCCTACGCCGAAAACAAAACCTCCGCCGCCTACCGGATCTTCTGGTTCTACGGTCCCGACAAAAAGGAGATCACCATCATCGCCATCACACCGCACCCTTAGTTTGGATCACAGGCGCGACCTGTGGACATTTCGCCGAACGCACGGATGACAAACCGTCAAACAGGATGGCGTCACAACCGGGTTCATCCGGGAAGTTGGTGCGCCAGTTTTGGAATGACGATGCGATGGGCTCCAGAACCCTACGATGGAAGCCTTGGAGTGGTCGTAGCCGCAGATATGCGTTGGTCTGGTGATGGGTGCGC
>JAGRPD010000658.1 GCA_020439875.1 Verrucomicrobiales bacterium | reverse complement strand
TCCGGTGACCTCAGGCGGTCTGGCGGAGCTGTGGAATTTGGGGGAGCGGGTGGAGGGGTTGACGTTGGGAGGGCGGACGCTGACGCAGGCGGATTTGCAGGGACTCGGTCAACTGACGCATGTCACCGAATTGAGTCTGTCTGGGGGGAAGTTTCAGGCGGTAGAGGGTGCGCCAACGCTGCTGGAGGCGCTTGGGGGTCTGCGGCGGCTGCGGGTTTTGCGGCTGCAGGGCCTGCCGGTGGGAGATGCGATTGCTGGGGTGGTGGTGCAGATGCCGGGGCTGGAAGAGCTGGATCTTTCCCGCTGTGAGGTGAGTGGGGCGGTGCTGGGTGAGCTGTCTCAGATCAAGACGTTGAAGGTCTTGAGTTTGACGGGTGCGAAGGGACTGGGGCTGGCACTGCGCCAGGGAGTGCCGCCGAATCGTACTCTAAAGAGTTTGGATCTCTCTGGCACGGGATTGGCGGGGTCGGACTTCATGGGGCTGAGTCGGTTTCGGACGCTCGACCATCTCGTTCTCGATGGCTGTCAACTGGATGATGAGCGCTTGCTGGCGTTGGTGCGGATTTTGAAACTGACCTCCATCAGCCTCAATGGCACGCAGGTGACAGAGGCTGGGATCAAACGGCTGGAGAAGACGTCTCTCCGGCAGGTGCGGTGGAGGGGGAAATGGAGCGAAGTTCGAGAAGTGGGAAAAGGAAAGCCATGAGTGCGGTGCGATCAGCAGCAGGGAGAAATGCGTCTTGGTGGGGCGGACTGGCCGACGCTGTTTTGGGCTATGACGACGGGCGGCGGCTGCGGTGGTTTGAGGTTTGTTTTACGGTGCAGTTCGCGGTGTGGATGGGGCTGCTGGCGCTGCATCCGGTGGAGTGGCTGGGGGAGACGGGATTTGACGTGGATCTGTCCCCGGTGCGCCCTGGACTGGGGCGGGCTTTGCCGCGACTGCCCTGGGTTGGGGTGTGGGTTTTTCTGGTGTTGTTGACGGCGGGCGTGGCACTGGTGCTGGCGAACCATCGATGGAAACGCCTTGGTCTGGTGCTCTGTTTGGGGAGCGCGGTGTATGTTCGCTTCGCGGACCACACGAGTGTTTTCACCTTGAGCAGCCTGAATGTTTTGGTGTTTTTCATTTTGGCCACCGCTCCATCTCGGGGCGGGGAGGGCGAAACGAGAGTTTGTGTGACGCCGGTGAGGCTGTGCCAGGGGCTGTTGATCATTTTGTATTTCACAGCCGGGCTGGCGAAGGCGGTGCATGGAGACTGGTGGGAACATGAGGATGTGATCCTGACGTTCATGCAGGGGAAGTATCGAACGGATCTGGCGGCCTTCCTGGTGCGAACGATGCCGCTGGCGGTGTGGTCGATGTTGAGGATTGCGACGCTGGTTTTTGAACTGGGTGCTCCGGTGTGGTTTGGGGTGCGCCGCCTGAGGCCGGTGGGCCTGCTTGTGGGGCTGATTTTTCACGTTTTTATCGCGTTGACTCTGGCTTCGATTTGGCCGTTTTCCCTGCATTGCATCAGCTACTATCCGCTCTTTTTTCCGAGGCGGTGGTTGGGGATGGAGCGGGAAAATGCAAATTGAGGGAGATCGGCGAGGGACGAGAAGGCGGTGCGGAACCATCCGAGTCATGATGGGTCCGATGAGAATGAGCGGAGGATTGGGAATGTTGAATCCTAGCAGCCTGTCGGACTTGGGTT
>JAGRPD010000011.1 GCA_020439875.1 Verrucomicrobiales bacterium | reverse complement strand
AGCTGGCCCTTGACGTGGTCGGGATTCGCGGCGGCGAGGTCGCACTTGTTGATGGCGACGATGATCGTTTTGCCTGCCTTCTTCGCGTGTGTGATCGCCTCCTTCGTCTGCGGCATGATGCCGTCATCCGCCGCCACCACCAGTACCACGATGTCCGTGACGTGCGCACCCCGCGCCCGCATCTCTGAAAAGGCGGCGTGGCCGGGTGTGTCGATGAAGGTGATGGGCCGTCCGTTGTGGTCGATGCTGTACGCTCCGATGTGCTGGGTGATGCCACCTGCTTCTCCAGAGGCCACGCGCGCCTTGCGGATGGCATCCAACAGGGAGGTTTTGCCGTGATCCACGTGGCCCATGAAGGTGATGATCGGAGCCCGCAGTTCGAGCTTCTCCACCTCCACCTCCTCGGGTTTCACCTCCACCGGTTCGACGATGACTTCTTCCACCTTGTGGACGCCGCCGCCTTTTTCGCGTTTTTCCCGCTCCAGCTTGAAGCCATGCAGGTCGCAGACTTTCTCGGCCACATCCACTTCGATGGCCTTTTCCGGATTGGCAAAGACTTTGAAGGAAATCAGATCTTTGATGATCTGGAAGGGCTTCAATCCCATCCGTTCCGCCAGTTCCTTGACAATGATCGGCGGCTTGAGGTGGATGATTTTTTCGCCATCATCACCCACTTCGAAGTCCGCTTCCGCAGCGGGAGCTGGTGCCGGAGCCGCTGCAGGGGCGGGCACCGCCACCGGCTTAGGATCCTCTTTCAACAGAGAAATCGGTGGCAGCACGGAGGTCTGCACTTCCCGAGACTTGGCTTTTTTGACCTTCGGTTTGCCCTCCGTCTCAAACAGATTCAACGCCTCCTCCTTGGCCGCCGCCACGCTCTTCGGTGCCGCCGTATCCGCAGCTTCTTCCGCCGCCGGCTCCGGGGCCTTGGGCTTGGCTCCGATGCGAGGCAGGGCCGTTTTTTTGGCTGCCGCCCGCTTCTTGGGGGCTGCCTTTTGCGCACCCTCCTCGTCGATCAACGACAAAACCTTCTTTTTCCCAGAAGCCTTGGGCTTCGTCTCCGCGTCGGCATCGCCGGTTGGGGAAGCTTTCGGATCAGGGGAAGAGGAGGATGAAGATCGGCCTGGCATGGTAGGGAATGGGAGAGCGCGTTTTGGGCGGGTCGGCGGGGCTCGCTGGGGACGGGTTGGGGTTGAGGTTAATCCAAAAGGGTGGAGAAAAAAACGTCCGAGACGGCTTACGACTCGTCTGCGGCACCGCTGCGGGCGCGGTCCATGATGCGCTGAGCCAGCTCCAGGTCACCACCCAGCATGCCAGCCACATCTTCCACATCCGCGTAGGCAAAGGTCTTGATGTCGCCCAAACCATTCTCCGTCAGGATGCGCGCCGTCTCTTGATCGACGCCGAGCGCCTGTTCCAGAGCGTGAACTGCGGTGCCCATCTGGCCTTCAAACACTTCAGAGGCGTGCTCGTCCTTCTCAATGATCAACTCCATGTTGACCAAGCGAGACGTCAAACGCGCGTTTTGACCACGGCGACCGATCGCTTTAGAAAGCTCCTCCTCGCTCACCGTCAGGCGGGCCTCCCGGCGCTCCGCATCCACCTGGATGCTGATCACTTTGATCGGGCGCAACGCCTCACGGATGAATTTGTCCGGATCGGAATCCCAGCGGATGATGTCCACCTTCTCGTTGTTCAGCTCGCGGACGATGTTTTTCACCCGCGCGCCACGCAGGCCCACGCAGGCACCCACGGGATCCACTTTGTCATCCACGCTATTGACCGCCACCTTCGTACGGTAGCCCGCCTCCCGCGCGATGCTGGCGATCTCCACCGTGCGATCCGCGATCTCACTGACTTCGAATTCAAACAAACGACGCACAAAATTCGGATGCGAGCGAGACAGGATGATCTCCGGTCCGCGGGAGCTGTCCTTCTCCACCGCCTTGACGTAGAAACGCATGCGGTCACCCGGGTTGTAATCCTCCGTGGGCACCCGCTCGCGGCTCGGCATGACGCCTTCGAATTTGCCCAGGTCCACGACCACGTCGTTCTTGTCAAACCGACGCACTACGCCACTGACGACATCGCCCGTGCGGTCCTTGAATTCCTCGTAAAGATTCTCTTTCTCCGCCATCCGCACGCGCTGCAGCATCGTCTGCTTCGCGGTCTGCGCGGCGATCCGGCCCATGTTTTTGGGGGTGACTTCCAGGTCGAGTTCATCGCCCAGCTGGATGTCCTTTTTCAAACGCCGCGCCTTGTCCACGGCGATTTCTTCGAAAGGGTTGGTCACATTTTCCACCACCAGCAGCTTCGCCCAAGCTTTGATCGTGCCCTTATCGGGATCGATGTCGATGCGCAGCTCTCGGGCCGGGCCGATGCTCTTCTTCGACGCCGCGAGCAACGCCTGAGAGACGACCTCGACCATTTTCATGCGGTCGATGCCTTTCTCTCTCTCGTAGTAATCGAAAAGTGCTTTAAGTTCGCTGATCATATAACTAGGCAGTCCCTAGACAAAAAAGAGCGGGATAAACCCACTCTTTCAAAAGCGACGTGATGTGGCTCTTGTTCGGGAACAGAACCCGTCATCTTAATGCTCCCTGCCCAGGCGGCAAGCAGAATCTCCGCCTCCCGCCCGGCCCAGGCTTTTTCCAGTCGGATGCCCCGAGGATTGAGGAACTGTAGATTGGCCCCAAAACAAGGACCTGATGGATGAACCCAGCGTTTTCTCTGGACTCGCAAACCGCGCTCGCCCCCCGCCCTCTCGCTACTCCACTGGTTTTCCACCCTGTCGATCCCTCAAACCGCCCGCCATGGCAGCGAACCGATGCGGCTACCTCCGCCACCCGGTCTCCACCTCCGTGATGACACTGAGGCCGAGTTGGCGGATGCGGGGGAGCTGGGCGCGGACCCGGGCCTGTGCGGCGGCGGGGTCGGCGTGGATTTTCAACGCGGCGGCGAGCACCGCTTCGGGGCTTTTCGGTTCGTCGATGTCGAAGATCCAGTCGCCCAGCCCCAGCTCCTCGAGCATCCAGACTTTCCGCCCGTTTTCACTGAACTGCGGCATCAGCACCGGCGTGCCGAGGCTGACGGCCATGATCACGGAGTGCATCTCCATGCTGACGACCGCCTGCGCGCGCTGATAGAGGCTGTAGGCCTGCTCCGTGGTCCAAAATTCCGCCAGCTCAATGGTCTTCTTTTGAGCCTCCGGGCTGAGTTTGGCGAAGATGCGCTCATGCGCGGCCTGAACCTCGCTCTTCACCTCGGGCGCGAGCACGACGGGCAGGCCGGTCTTTGCCACCCATTGCTCGATGAAACGGCGCATGCGGCTCATGATGGCCTCCTCCCGCTCGTCCGTCATTGTGCCGGCGAGCGGCCCGGTTTGATTCGCACTGCGCACGGTGACGGTGATGAAGCGGCCTGTTTCCAGCGCATGCCGCTTCATGAAGGCATCCGCCCAGGCATTGTCGAAGCCATTGAAAAAGAAGGTCGTGTCCGGCCGCCAGCCCGAGCGGGCGCAGAGCAGGCCCTGCTGCTGCAAATACGCCAGCGAATCAGGGTCCCGCGCATACACGAAGCGCGCGTCCTTGAAGAGGGGGCCAAAGATGAGGTTTGACGGCCAGTCGAGCGCGTCAAAGGACTGGGCGTTCACGCCATACGGAATGCCGAGAGCCCGGGCCATGAGCAGCGGCATCGAATAGCGCAGGGTGAACGTGCGGAAGTCGCGCACGCCCATGCGTCCGAAATTCAGGGTGGTGCCGGAGGTGTAGAGCACAAAGCCCGCGTCAGTGAATGCCCGCGCTGCTTCGGGGTTGGTCTGCTTCAGCTCTTCCAGCATCTCCAGCGGCAGACGGTTGAGGAGGTCGTCCGCCATCTGCCCGGCGATGCGCGCGGACAGGGTGCCGTTTTCAAATCCGCGCCACTTCGAGGCACCCCAACGCTGAACAAACGCTCGCCACGCCGCCCCTTCCGGCTTCGCCTCCTCCAACTGCCCCTCCGGTGGCATCTTGAAGGGATAACCGATCGTCTCGCAGCCGGGCAGATAGCGCGGCAGGTAGTCCTTCAGCTCGCGGTAGTTGTCCGTGCCTGGGTCGCGCGAGGTGATGACCACCGCCTTCATGCCCGGATGCGCCTCCTGGATCAGGCTGAGCAGCCCGGGCGTGATCGCGATGTCGCCGATGTTCTTCGTACTCCAGGGAAAGGTGATGAGAAGATGCCGGTCATCCGCTTGAGCGAACGCGGTGAGGCCCAGGGTGAGTGCGAGGAGGAGGCGGTTCATGAGGGATTCGAAATGCAAAAAATCCCCGCGCGACGCAAGGTTTTTCAGTCACCTGTCCTGCGGCGCGGGTACGGCAGTCGGAGCAGAGCGGGCGGGAGTGCTGACCTTGCTCAGCTGCTCAGCGCTTTTCCTCCCAGAGGAAGTGCTCCAGGCGGATCCGGGTGGCGCGGTCTTTGGCCTCGGTGGCGCGCTCGCCCACGGTGGCGGCGAGACGCTCGGCCATGCGCGCAGCACCTTCCCACTGGCGTTGCGCCTCGAGCAAATCCACCGCCAAGAAGCCGGCTCGGTAGAACCAGGTGAGTTCATCCGGATTGGCCATCTCGGGCGGAGCGGAGGTGACGACATCGTAGCAGGTCTCCATCGCCGCCGCCTCATCGCCCTGCTGGCGGAGGGCCGAGGCCAAAAGAAATCCCGCTCGAGCGCGCCACGCGTAGGGCAGCCCTTCGGTGCTGAGAAACGTCCGCAGCCAAGTGACAGCGGCACCGAGCTGCTCCGGCTGCCGCGCCCCGATGAGCAGCAGCAATTCCGCTTTTTCACAGGCGAGCGACCAGCGCGTGGCGGGAGGCTGGTCGGACTCGGCCAGCAGGGCATCCACCACTTTGACGGCCTCTTCTTCCTTGCCGAGCCGCCTTTTCGCCTGGGCCTGCTGCAGCCGTGCGGCGAAGGCCAAGGGACCCTCCCGAGCGGCCACTTCCTCCCACAGTTCGATGGCTTTGTCCGCCCCTTCCTGGCTCATCAGATTCATCGCAGAACGACCCGCGAAAAACAGGGCTGCCTCGGCGTAGTCGGACTGCGGAAAATCTCGCGCCACCAGCTCAAAGAGCGTGAGCGCATTGGCGAAGTCTTCCTGGCGGAAATACGCGTCAGCCACCTTCATCTGCACCTGGGCAGACAGTCGGGCCTCGGGCCAAGCCTCCAGAAACGCCTTTCCACGCTCCACCACACCGGGCCAATCCTGCTCCGCCTCTCGGCACCACATTTGGGTGTACAGGATGCGTTGCCGCACCTCATCGGGCAGGTTGGGATGAGTCTGGGCCTCCGTCAGCGCGGCTTCGGCGGCTTTGACCCGCGGCGGCAGGTCCAGCAGGCACAGCTCGGCCAGCACCACTTGGGCCTCGGCCAGACGGGGATGCGCGGGATGTTGAGCGATGAAATTTTCCACCACGGGCAGCGCCTGCCGATCCCCCTGAGCGGCGAGCTGGATGGCCTGATCCAGCTCCAGATCCCCGGCGGTCTCTCCCGAACCTGCACCCGCAACGGCGGCGGCTGTGCCCTCAGCCTCTGCCCCACCCACCACGTCCAGCTGCGCCAGCAATCGCCCAAACAAGGCCATCTGCCCGGCTTTCAACGCCGCCGCCCCCGCATTGTAGAGCGCCCGTCGCCGCTCCAGCACCGAGCCCGCCAGATCCGCCGAGCGCTGGAATCGCTCCGCCGCCTCGGTGGCGTCTCCGCGCTGATAAAAAATGGTGCCCGCGATGAAATCCACCGTCGCCTCCCCGCCGCCGCCGTGGTCCTTGCGCCAGCGCTCCGCCAGCTCCAGCACCCGCGCGTCCTCACCCAGAGCGCCGTAGGCCTCCATCGCCCGGCGGATGGCCGCACTCTCGGCGGGATGCCCGGGGTGAGCAGCCACCAGGCTTTCCAGCAGGGCCGCCGCCTCCTGCCAGCGCTGCTGATCGGCGAGCCAGTCCCCCAGCACAAACATGGCGTAACCCTGGCGCTCGGGATGCGTGTTATCCGCCACCCAAAGGCCCAACTCAGGCGGCGGCTCCGTCCACACTGGACGCCGCCCCGCCTTGCGGATGCGACTGAGCAAATCAAACGCCTCCCCCCAGAACTCGGTGCGATCCACCGTGGTCAGAAAGAGCATCAGCTCCTTTCCTGCCTGCACGGCATCGTCGCTCTGCAAGAGTGCCTCCACGGCCAGCAGCTGCGCCGCATGATGCAGGCGACGGCCACCATCGGTGCCCTTGAGGATGACGCGGCAGATTTCCAGCGCCTCCTCTGCGCGCTCCTCCTGCAGCAGCGCGCGCGCTTCTAAAAAGTGCGCCTCTTGATCCTGCACGCTTTCGTCCCGCAGGCGACCCTGCACCACCTCATTGCGATGCAGCGCTAGCTCGGACTCATTAAACATCAGCCGCGCCCGCCGCGCCAGCTCCGCATCCGCACTGTCTCGCAGGGGCCGCAGCTCTCGCCGCGCCATGGTGTCCCGCCCCTGGGCCAGATAGACCTGCGCCAGCGCCAGCCGCGCCCGCTCCTCGTTGCGCCCGGCGTTGGCGTAGTTCAGCAGCACCAGCTCTGCCACCTCCAGCTCTCCCTTCATCCGGTGTGCCTCTCCGCGCCAGTAAAGCGTGCCGTGAGGGCGTGGCTCACGCTCCAGAGACTTCAGCAGCAGGTCCGGCTGCCGTGCCCGCAGCCAGGCCTCCGCCACCAGACCCGCGATGTCTTTGGCGTCATCCTCGTCCCATCCCTGCTCCTGCCGCAGGCGCTCGCCTTTCAGCGCAGCCACACTGAACCAGCCGTTGTCGAGAGCCTGCCGCGCCTCTTTCCAGCGGGCATCCGTCTCCAAATCACGCGCCGCCTGCGCCTCTCCCGCCAGAGCCAGGAGCGCCGCCACCAGAGGTCTGATCCATCGTCTCAGCTCACGCATCGGAGCTGGCACTCTACCCCGCCGCAGGCCGGGCTCAATCCCATTTCTCGGCTCACTCTTTTTCCAAAATCTCAAACAGGTTGTGCCGCCGGTCCGTCCACTCCGGCACATCCAGCTCGATCTCGGCAAACGGTGACTCGGGCGGATTGGCCTGCAAAAAGGCCTCGTCATGGGTGAGCAAGACGTAGTCCGTGATCTCGTGATCGCCATCCTCATCGGTGCCGATCCGCGTGGTGTGATAGCCCAGCGACTGCGCCGCCTTCAGCGCCACCGAGGCCAGCGCCAGATAGCGATTGGTGCAGTGCACCACGATGATGCCGCCCGGTTTCATGTGACGTTGGTAGATCTCAAATGCCTCCCGAGTCAGCAAATGCACCGGCACCGAGTCCCCGCTGAAGGCATCCAGCAGCAGCACATCGAACTGCTGAGAAGGAGCCCGCTCCAGGGCCAGCCGCGCGTCCCCCATCACCACCTCCAGCTCACCACCGCGCGCCTCAAAGTCATCCAGGTAGGTGAAGTACTCCCGCGCCACCTCGTAAATCTGCGGATTGATCTCATAAAACGTCCAGTGCTGCCCCGACTGCCCGTACACCACCGCCGACGCCGTCCCCATGCCGATCACCCCCACCCGCGCATCCGTCTTCCCCTCCAGCGTGCGCAGCGCGCGACCGATGCCCGTGTGCCGCCCGTAGTAGCTCACCGGCTCCGTGCGATAGCCGTCCCCCAGATTTTGCAGTCCATGGATGATGCCGCCGTAGTAGAGGTAGCGGTAGGGCTGCTCGGTGGCATCGTCATAGCCCTCATAGACCGAGATGGCACCGTAGAAATTCCGCGCCCGCACGATGCGCTCGTCATCTTCCAAAGCCTGCAGCGCCATGCGCCAGACTCCATAACCACCCAGCGCCAGCAAAGCGACTGGCACCGCCCAGCGAGCCTGGGTCGATTTCAATCCGAACGCCGGACGCGCGGCCACCAGCACCGCCAGCAGCAGCAGCGCCATCAGCGCCAGCGGCCACTCCAGGTAGCGATCAAACAACCGCGTGGCTAGCTGACTGACCAGCAGGCCGCCCAACGCGCCCCCGGCCGACATCACGAGGTAAAACTCCGTGAGCCGAGAGGCCGCTGGTTTGAGCCGCACCAGTTCCCCGTGGCACAGCATGCAGCCAAAAAACACCGCGCCAAAGCTCACCGCCAGCTCCATGCGGAAGCCCATATCCGCCTCCTTCCACTCCGGGTAAAACACCGCCGCCAGCGCCGCCGCCACCGCCAGCACCGCCGCCAGGGCGGGCTGATAGATCCGATCAGATTCAAAGCAGAGGATGAAGGTCAGAAGATACAGACTCAGCGGCACCACCCAGAGAAAGGGGATCACCGCCACATCCTGGCAGACGTGATTGGTCCCGGCCAGCAGCAGCACACTGCCCAGCGCAGGCAGCAGCAGCCACGCCAACCGCCGCCCCCAGCTCGGGGCCTCTTTTTCCACGACCTCATCCGCTGGGCTTAGCGCGCTGTCCGCCCCCTGCCGATCCCGCCACAGCACCAGCACCGTCAGCAGAGCAAACAGCACAAACCCCACCGACCAGCCCCAGGTCTGCTGCCGCACATCCCAGCGCACTTCAAAAAAGAACGGGTAGGTCAGCAGCGCCGCCAGAGAGCCCACATTGGACAGCGCGTACAGCCGCCAGGGTCGCCCACCCGGCACCGCCCGCGTGAACCACACCTGCACCAGCGGGCTGGTGCTCGACAGCATGAAATACGGCAGCCCCACCGTGGCCAGCAGCAGCAGCAGGATGCGCAGCGCCGGATCCTCCGTGCCCTCCGGCTTCCAGGTCTCCGCTGGCGAGATGGGTAGCAGCACGCAGGCCGCCAGCACCAGCAGCCCGTGCACCAGCGCCTGCCAGCGCAGCGGCAGCCGCGTCAGCGCATGGGCGTAGGCATAGCCCGCGAAGAGCACGGTTTGAAAAAACAGCATGCACGTCGTCCACACCCCCGGGCTACCGCCAAACCACGGCAGGATGAACTTGCTAATGACCGGCTGCACCTGGAAGAGCAGAAAAGCGCTCAGCAGGGACAGCAGGCAGAGGGTGACGAGGGTGAGCTTCGTGGAAGATGCGCGCATGGTGGGGGCGGAGTGAAACCTCTTAATCCCGCCCGACGTTGCGCGCCACCGGGGAGTTCACCGCAGGAAATGTCACGAATCCACCCGCCTCACAGCGGCTTTACGGAGAAAACGTGCATCGCCACGCCATCGGGGCGCAGCACCACGTAATTATCCGCGCCCTGCCACTGATAGACGCCGCCATACAGCAGGTCACGCACCTCAAACTTCTGCCCTTCCGCCAGCCCGAGAGCCGCCAGATCCAGGTGGACACCACTCTCCACCCCCGCCGTGGCGTTGAGACTCATCACCACCAGCAGGCGATTCCCCCCATCGGGCGTCGCCCGACTGAAGCTCATCACTTGATCGTGATCCGCAGCATGGAAAACGACGTTGTCATACAGCTGCAGCGCCGGGTTCTCATGCCGGATGCGATTGAGCTGGGTGATGAAAGCCTTGATGTTCCCCGGCGCATTCCAGTCCCGCTGCAGCAGCTCGTACTTCTCGGAGTGGTTGTACTCCTCCTTGCCCGGATACGGATCGTTTTCACACAGTTCATAACCCGAGTACATCCCCCAGCATGGCGTCAGCAGCGCCGCCAGCGCAGCCCGCAAGCGGAACATCGGCGCTGCAGCGTGCTGCAGGTGCCCCGGCAAGATGTCCGGCGTATTGGGCCAGAAATTTCCCCGGAAATACCACCGCATCTCGGAGCGCGTCAGCTCGTTGACGTAGGCCATCAGCTCGTGCTTCGACTCCCGCCAGGTGAAGTAGGTGTAGCTCTGGGTAAAGCCCGCCTTGGCCAGCACCTGCATCATTTTCGGTTTGGTGAAGGCCTCCGACAAAAACAGCACCTCGGGATTGGTGCGCTGAATGCTGCGAATCAGCTCCTCCCAAAACGCCACCGGCTTCGTGTGCGGATTGTCCACCCGGAAGATCGTCACGCCCAGATCCACCCAGTAGCGCACCACATCGATCAGCTCCCGCCACAGGTTCTTCCAGTCCGCGCAGTGAAAGTTCAGCGGGTAAATGTCCTGATACTTCTTCGGCGGATTTTCCGCGTAACGGATCGAGCCATCCGGCCGCTGATAAAACCAATCCGGATGATCCTTCACGTAGGGATGATCCGGGGAGCAATTGATCGCGAAATCCAACGCGATCTCCAGCCCCCGTTTCCGCGCCTCCGCCAGCAGCCAGACGAAATCCGTCTCCGTACCCAGCGCCGGCTCAATGGCCCGGTGCCCACCCGCAGGACCCCCGATCGCCCACGGCGATCCCACATCGTCCGGGCCGGCCGTCAGTGTGTTGTTTTTCCCCTTCCGATGGGTGATGCCGATCGGATGGATCGGCGGAAAATAAATCACATCAAACCCCATCGCCCGCGCATCATCCAGCCGCTCCAGGCAATCGCGAAAGGTCGAATGCCGATCCGCGCGGCCTTCCGCATTGCGGGGGAAAAACTCATACCAGCTGGAAAACCGCGCCCGCTCCCGCTCCACCCGCACCGGCAGAGCGCGGGAAGTCGTTGCAAATTCGCGATCCGGGAACTTGTCCATCACCGCCTGCAGCTCCTCGGAGAGCAGCACGTCCATCAGCTGGTCCGCCGGCAGAGTGCGCAGCAGTTCCGCGCAGTCCGTCAGTTGAGAGGCCCCATCCATCACCCCCGCCGCCCGCGCGCGGATGGCCGCCTGCTCCAGCAGCCGCGCCCCCTCCAGCGCCTCCACCGGCACATCGGGATCCAGCGCCTCCACCCGCACGGCGAAGGTCTTTTTCCACGAGCGAAAGCCGTCTGGCCAGGCCTCCACCACATATTCCCAAGTGCCGGGAGCTTCAAACGAGCAGCGGCCATGCCAGCGATCATTGTCTCCCAGCGACATCGCCGCCTCCGCCCAGCGCTGCTGGCCTTCCTGCCGCCATTTCAAGACCGCACGCAGGATGTCGTGCCCGTCTTTGAAGACATCCGCCCACACCTCCAGCGGCTCTCCCACGATCCGCTTCACGGGGTATCGCCCGCCCTCCAGGCAGGGGTACAAATCTTCAATCACAACGGTGGGAGCGTACGAGGGAGAAGGGGCGCTAGGCATTGCCTCTCATCATGCCCGCAATTCCCAGCCGTGCAATCTCCCAACTTCATATCTCTCCTTGTCTCACCCCCTGTCTCCCGGCACCTTGCACGCCCGACCCCGGCCCATCCATGTCTGCCCTGTTCGTTCCCGAAGATCACTTCCGCGTCCTCACGCCTGCGGAGATTTTTCCTCATGCCGCCGAGGCTCCGCTGGAGATCGATCTCGGCTGCGGAGACGGCCTCTTCACCGAGGCCATGGCCCGCCACCATCCCGAGCGCAACTTCCTCGCCGTGGAGCGCCTCAAGGGCCGCGTCGAAAAAGTCATCCGCCGCATCCAGCGCCACCAGCTGCCAAATGCCCGCATCCTCCGCCTCGAGAGCGCCTACACCGTGCGCTGGCTGCTGCCCAGCACCGCCGTCTCCCGCCTCCACCTGCTCTGCCCCGATCCCTGGCCAAAGAAGCGCCACCACAAACATCGCCTCGTCAATCAGCCCGATTTCCTCGATGGCCTGCAGCGCATCCTCGTACCCGGCAGCGGCGAGTTTTTGCTGAAAACGGATCACCCCGAGTACTTCGAAGACGCCCGCGCCAGCCTCGCCAACCGTGCCTGCTTCCAACCGCTGGACTGGACCGAGGACGCCTTCTTTTATCCCCGCACCGACTTCGAGCGCCAATGGCTCGAGTCCGGTCGCACCATCCATCGCGCCCGCTGGCGGCTCCTCGCATGAGGCCCATCGCATGAACCTCCTCGCCATCCTCCTGCCCCTCGTCCCCGTCCTCGCCACCCTCGGTCTGGCGACGATCATCCTGCGCGTCGCCGCTCAGATCGCCGCGCCGCACACGCGCTGGACTTGTGGCATCGCCATCACGCTGGGAGCCTGCGCCTTGATGCTGCCGCAGCATTTCGGCATTCACCTGCCCTTTTTCACCCCACCGGATGCCGAGGCCACCCCGCGCTCCATCATCATGGACACACTGACCAGCGGTTACCTCGCCGCTTTCAGCCTCGGCCTCGCCCTGCACGCCCACCACCTGCACCCGCGCCGCCGGTCCCCGATGGCCTGGCTGCTCGCGCTCGTCGCCGCCGCCGTCTGCACCCTCTGCATCGGTTTTGAAATCCTGCTGCTGCTCGCCGCGTGAGTTCGCCCCGCCGCCTCGATCAGCTCCTCGCCGCGCTCGGCTACGGCTCCCGGCGGGATGCTCAGGCCCTCGTCAAAGCCGGACGTGTCCGCCTTTCCGGCGTCCCCGCCTCCCGCGCCGATCTCCGCGTCCAGCCCGCCGAGGTCACCGTCGATGGCCAGCCGCTCGAGGCCCCCGACGGCCTCCTCGTCCTCCTCCACAAACCGCTCGGTCTCACCTGCAGCCACAACCCCGCCGAGGGAGATCTCATCTACGACCTGCTACCCCCGCGCTGGCTGCAGCGCAGCCCGGCGCTCACCAGCGTCGGGCGGCTCGACAAAGACACCAGCGGCCTGCTGCTGCTCACTGATCGCGGAGATTGGGTCCACCGCTGGACCTCTCCTCGCACGCATTTGCCGAAAATCTACGAGGCCACTCTGGATCGCGACATGCCCGCCGATCTGCCCGCTCTTTTCGCCGCTGGCACCCTCCAGCTCAGAAACGAGCCCCATCCCTGCCAGCCCGCTCAGCTCGAGATCCTAGCCCCGCGTCACGCCCGCCTCACCCTCACCGAAGGCCGCTATCACCAGGTGCGCCGCATGTTCGCCAGTCAGGGCCTGCATGTCGAAACCCTGCACCGCACTCACTTCGGCCACCTCAGCCTCGGCGATTTGCCACCCGGTCAATACCGCGTCTTGCCCTCCGCCGACGCCGTCACCTCACCGCCGCTCTGAGCATTTCCCACTCGCGCTGGCAGACAGACCACCCGGCTCCGCTCCGTACCATGGGGAGATCCATGGTCTCTCGCCCCCTCCTCCTGCTCCCCCTGCTCGCCTGCGCGATCTGCCCCCCCGGCCTAGCAGCGGGTGAGCCCATCCATTTCTCCCGCCAAATCCGGCCCATCCTCTCGGAAAACTGCTTTTTCTGCCACGGTCCCGACGAGAAAAAACGCGAGGCCGACCTCCGGCTCGACGTCGAGGCCGCCGCGAAGGCCCCGCATGACGGCGTCACCGCCATCGTACCGGGAGATCCCGAACAGAGCGCGCTGATTCAGCGCATCGTCACCCGCGATCCCGATGAGATCATGCCGCCCCCCAAGCAGCACAAAACCCTCACCCCCCAGCAGATCCAGCTGCTCACCGAGTGGATCCGCCAGGGTGCCCCCTGGGGAGATCACTGGAGCTACACCCGCGTCACTCGCCCGCCCGTCCCCGTCAACCCCGAGACCAACCCCGTGGACGCCTTCCTCTTCGACCGCCTGCAGCGGGAGGGCCTCACCTTTTCCCCACCGGCGGAGGGCGGCATCTTGGTCCGCCGCTTCGCCCTCGCCATCACCGGTCTGCCACCCACGCTGGAGGAGCTCGATTCATTTTCCGCCACCGCCGCCAGCCGCCCCGGCCCCGTCATCGACCACTACCTGAACCAGCCCGGCTACGGCGAGCATTGGGCCCGCTCCTGGCTCGACCTCGCCCGCTACGCCGACAGCTCCGGCTACCCCAGCGATCAACCCCGCGAGATCTGGGCCTACCGCGACTGGGTCATCCGCGCCCTCAACCGCAACCAGCCGTTTGATCAATTCACCATCGAGCAACTCGCTGGCGATCTCCTGCCCCATCCCACCGAGGATCAGCTCATCGCCACCGCCTTTCATCGCAACACCATGACGCAAAACGAAGGCGGCACCGACGATGAAGAATTCCGCGTCGCCGCCATCATCGACCGCGTCAACACCACCATGGCCGTCTGGATGGGCACCACCATGGCCTGCGCCCAGTGCCACACCCATAAATACGACCCCATCACCCAGGCCGAGTACTATCAGTTTTACGACTTCCTCAATCAAACCGCCGACTCCGACAAAAAGGACGAAGCTCCCGTGTACGAAATCCTCGAAGACGACGTCCGCCAGCAGCGCCAAACCTGGACCGCCCGCGCCGCCGTCTTGGAAAAACAGCTCGCCCAGCTCACCCCGCTTCACCTCGAAGGCTTTGACGCCTGGCTCGCCGCCAAGCCCACCCTCAAAGACGCCAAACTCCAAGCCGCCGCCGCCAAACGCAGCAAGGAAGACCTCCAAAAACTTCAGCAATTCTACGTCCGCCAAATCACCCCCACCCTGCGCGCGGAACGCAAAGAGCTGGCAGACATCACCCAACGTCTCAGCCGCACCCGCCCCGTCACCGTCCCCGTCATGCAGGATCTGCCGCAGGATCAGCATCGCCCCACCCACATCCAGCTCCGTGGCAACTGGCAGTCCCTCGGCGACGTCGTCCACGCCGCCACTCCCGCCGCCTTCCCCCCCCTGCCCAGCGATGCGCCGCGCAATCGCCTCACCCTCGCTCGCTGGATCGTCAGCCGGGAAAATCCCCTCACCGCCCGCGTCGTCGTCAACCGCCTGTGGGAGTCCGTTTTCGGCATCGGCATCGTCCAGACCAGCGAGGAATTCGGCTCCCAGGGTGAGCTGCCCGTGCACCCCGAATTGCTCGACTGGCTCGCCGCCGAACTCATGGACAGCGGCTGGGACATGCGCCACATGCTGCGCCTCCTGCTCAGCTCCCGCGCCTACCGCCAGTCCTCCCACGCCACGCCCCAGATGCTCGCGCGAGATCCCGCCAACCGCCTCCTCGCCCGCGGACCGCGCTTCCGTCCCTCCGGCGAGCAGTTGCGAGATCAGGCCCTCGCCGTCAGTGGCCTCCTCAGTCCCAAAATGGGCGGCCCACCCGTGCGCCCTCTCGCCCCCAAATCCGGCCTCAAAGCCGCCTTCGGACGCGCCAATGACTGGACCCCCAGCCAGGGCGAAGACCTGCACCGCCGCAGCATCTACACCGAAGTCCAACGCAACGCCCCCTACGCCAGCTTCATGACCTTTGACGGCGTCAATCGCGAAGTCTGCACCATCCGCCGCAACCGCACCAACACCCCCCTACAGGCCTTCGTCACCCTCAACGACCCCATCTTCGTCGAAGCCAACCAAGCGCTCGCGCGCCGTCTCCTCAGCGAGACCGCTCCCGATCCCGCCTCCCGCCTGAACCTCGCTTTCCGCCTCTGCCTCGCCCGCCTCCCCACCCCTGCAGAGACCGCCACCCTCACTCAGCTCCTGCACCAGTCCCTCACCCACTTCCGTCAAGACCCCGCCGCTGCCGAACAACTCGCCACCGACCCCATCGGCCCCGCCGCCAAAGGCACCGACCTCGCCGAACTCGCCGCCTGGACCACCGTCGGCAACGTCATCATGAACCTCGACGAATTCTTGATGCGCAAATAATTCCCGCACCGCCATGCACTCCGCCATCCACCAGCACCTCCTGCACCGCACCCGGCGTCAGTTTCTCAGCGCCACCGGGCAGCTCTCCCTCGGAGCCATCGCCCTCCAAATGATGGAGGCCGAAGCCACCGCCGCACCCGAGAATCCCCTCGCTCAACGCTTTCCTCCCGCCAAGGCCAAAGCCAAACGCGTCATCTACCTCTCCATGTCCGGCGGCCCGCCGAACCTCGACCTCTTTGACCACAAACCCGAGCTGGTCAAACGCGACGGTCAGGACTGCCCCGACTCCTTCCTCGCCGGTCGTCGCTTCGCCTTCACCACCGGCGTGCCCAAGCTGATGGGCACCCCCCGCACCTTCTCCCGCTACGGCCAGGGCGGCCTCACCATGTCGGACGCCTGCCCGAATTTTCATCGCATCGCCGATGACATCTGCCTGATCCACTCCATGAAGACGGATCAGTTCAATCACGCCCCCGCCGAACTGCTGCTCTACACCGGCCACGCCCGCCAGGGCCGCCCCTCCATGGGCTCCTGGGTCACCTACGGCCTCGGCACGGAAAATCAAGACCTGCCCGGCTTCGTCGTCCTCATTTCCAGCGGCACCCAACCCAGCGGCGGCCAGGGCTGCTGGGGCAGCGGCTTTGCCCCCAGCGTCTTCCAGGGCGTGCAATGCCGCTCCCAGGGAGACCCCGTCCTCTTCGCCTCCAATCCCCCCGGCATGAGCCGCGACCTCCGCCGCCACACCCTCGACGCCCTCAGCGAACTCAACGCCCTCCAGGCCGACTCCCTCGGCCATCCCGAGACCCTCACCCGCATGGCGCAGTACGAACTCGCCTACCGCATGCAAACCAGCGTGCCTGAGGTCATGGACATCAGCCGGGAAAGCCCTCCAACCCTCGAAGCCTACGGCGCCGTCCCTGGAGACTCCAGCTTCGCCAACAACTGCCTCCTCGCCCGCCGCCTCGTCGAGCAAGGCGTCCGCTTCGTCCACCTCTTCGACTGGGGCTGGGACTTCCACGGCACCCGTGAGGACAGCGGCATCCGCGATGGTTTGACCAAAAAAATGGCCCAAACCGACCGCCCCGTCTCCGCCCTCATCCGCGACCTCAAACAGCGCGGCCTGCTCGAAGACACCCTCGTCATCTGGGGCGGCGAATTTGGCCGCACTCCCTTCCGCGAAGGCCGCACCGCAGCCAGCAAAGTCCTCGGACGCGATCACTACCCCGACTGCTTCAGCCTCTTCATGGCCGGAGGCGGAGCCAAAGCCGGCTTCAGCTACGGAGAAACCGACGAACTCGGCTTTAAAGTCGTCGATCAGGAAGTCCACGTCCACGACCTCCAAGCCACCATCCTCCACCTCCTCGGCTTCGATCACGAGCGCCTCACCTACCGCTTCCAAGG
>JAGRPD010000080.1 GCA_020439875.1 Verrucomicrobiales bacterium | reverse complement strand
GAAGATCAGCTCAAAGGTCAGATCGACGTGATCAACCAAAAAGCCGTCGTTTATAGCGATGACGATGTGTTTGGTTCGACCTACGCCACCCGCCCCTTGGAGGGCAGTGAAGTGGAAACGGCCAAGAAGGCCTACAACGAATTGGTCGAGGAGCTTTGCAACGTCGATGACGAGCTGGGCATGATGTTCTTGGAAGAAAAAGACATCACCGTCGATGACGTGAAGTCCGCTCTGCGCCGCGCTGTGATCGCCAACAAAATCATCCCGATGGCGGGTGGTTCGGCCTTCAAAAACAAGGGCGTTCAATACCTGCTGGACGCCGTGGTGGATTACCTTCCCAGCCCCTTGGACATCCCGCCAGCTCGCGGTATCGACCCTGACGATGTAGAAAAAATCGTCGAAGCCAAAGCCGACGACAACGCCAAATTCTGCGCCTTGGCGTTCAAACTGTGGAGTGACAAATTTGGCCGCTTGGCCTTCTTCCGAGTTTATTCGGGCACCATCAGCAAGGGTGACTCGATCTACAATCCGCGCACTCGCAAGAAAGAGCGTGTCGGACGGATCATCCAGATCCAATCCAGCAATCAAACGGACATTGAGACCGTTTATGCGGGCGACATCGCCGCCATGGTGGGCGTGAAAGATGTGCGCACGGGCGACACCTTCTCTGACCCTGATTTTGAGATCTCGCTTGAGCCTCCGACCTTCCCCGAGCCGGTCATCTCGATGTCCATCGAGCCCAAGACCAAGGGAGACCAAGAGAAGATGGCCAACGCCCTCCAGCGTCTCTCCGAAGAAGATCCCACCTTCGTGGTCAAGACCGACGAAGAAACCGGTCAGACCATCATCGCCGGTATGGGCGAGCTGCACCTCGAAATCTTGCGCGACCGCATGCTGCGTGAGCACAAGGTGGACACCAACGCTGGTAAGCCGCAGATCGCCTACCGTGAGACCATCACCGTCAATTCCGATGGCGAAGGCAAGCTGGTGAAACAGTCCGGTGGTCGCGGTCAATACGGCCACGTCATTCTCAAGATCGCCAAGAACGAAGCCGGAAAAGGCATCACCGTCGATAACAAAGTCGTCGGTGGAACGATTCCCAAGGAATACATCAACGCTTGTAAATCTGGCTGCCAAGAGGCGATGCTCAACGGCATCATCGCGGGTTACCCGGTTGTCGATGTGCATGTGGATCTCATTGATGGATCCAGCCACGAAGTGGACTCCAACGAAAACGCCTTCAAAATGGCCGCCATCTTCGCGGTTAAAGACGCGCTGAAGAAATCCAAGTGCATCCTGCTGGAGCCGGTGATGGCCGTCGAGGTGGACACCCCCGAAGATTATCAAGGGGACATCATGGGCGACCTCAACCGCCGCCGTGGTCGCATCAGCGGCATGGAGACCCGCGGTACCACTGCCATCTTGCGCGCGGAAGTGCCTTTGGCCGAGATGTTTGGTTACTCCACCGCTGTCCGCACCCTGTCTTCCGGTCGTGCATCCTACAGCATGCAGCCCTCTCACTTTGAGCAAGTGCCTCAGAACATCGTCGATCAGATCGTCGAGCAACGCGGCGGCAAGTAAGACCCCAAATTTTAGCTTTTACCCAGGAAACTCGTCATGGAAAATCAGCGCATTCGCATTCGTCTCCGCGGCTACGACTACCGCGTGCTGGACAAGAGCACGGCCGACATCGTCGAAACCGCCAAGCGCACGGGCGCCCGGGTGGCCGGTCCCATCCCGTTGCCCACGCGGATTGAGAAGTTCAGCGTCAACCGCTCCCCGCACGTGGACAAGAAGTCCATGGACCAGTTTGAAATCCGCACCCACAAGCGTTTGCTGGACATCGTGGATCCCACCGCACGCACCGTGGACGAGTTGAAAAAACTCAACCTGCCTTCCGGCGTGGACATCACCATCCGCATCTAGTTCGCGGTAGCCCCAACCTCACTGATTGAAAGGCCCAGATATGAGTCTCGGATTGATTGGCAAAAAACTCGGCATGACCCGGGTGTATGACGAAAACGGGGTATCCATCCCCGTCACCGTCGTCTCCGTGCAGGGAAATACCATCGTGCAAGTGAAGCGCCAGGATGGCAAAGACGGCTATTCCGCCGTGCAAATCGGCTTTGATGACCAAAAAGAGCAGCGGGTGAACAAGCCCTTGCAAGGTCACTTCAAAAAAGCTGGA
Source organism: Verrucomicrobiales bacterium (assembly GCA_020439875.1). GTDB lineage: Bacteria > Verrucomicrobiota > Verrucomicrobiia > Verrucomicrobiales > Verrucomicrobiaceae > JAGRPD01. Next base: position 17,260 of record JAGRPD010000080.1, on the reverse strand, counting down.
ACCGCTCCCAAGCGCATCTTGCGTGAATTTCGCTTCGCCACTGACGCGGAGCTGCCCGCTGCCGATACGGCCCTAGGGGCAGAGCTTTTCTCCGCAGGTCAGTTCGTCGATGTCATCGGCGTGACCCGTGGTAAGGGCTTCCAAGGCGTCGTCAAGCGTCACGGTTTCGCCGGTCAGTTGGCCACACACGGTCACATGATGCACCGCCGACCCGGTGCCATCGGTTGCCGCTCCACACCCGGTTTGGTCTGGAAAAACCAAAAGATGCCTGGGCACGATGGTCAAGTGCGGCGCACCACACAGAATCTCAAAGTGGTGCAGGCGCGTGGTGAGGAAGGATTGCTCTTCATTCGAGGCAACCTTCCCGGCGCGCAAGGCAGCTACCTCATTGTCCGCCCTTCCAAAAAGAAATCTGCCGCAGCCGTCACGGCCTGAGCCCAGCCTGAACCCTCACTGTCTGTTCTAAAGGATTCCGATCATGTCCGCAACTGCACTAACCGTTGACAGCGCCAAGGCGGCCAACCTCAATCTCGTTGAGGGACGCCACGGTGCTCAGGCGCTGCATGAAACGGTGGTGGCCTATCGCGCCAACCGCCGCTCTGGCACTGCTTGCACCAAAAACCGCTCCGAAGTCTCCGGCTCCGGCAAAAAACTGTGGCGCCAAAAAGGCACCGGTCGCGCTCGGATGGGCTCGGTCCGCTCCCCCATTTGGAAAGGTGGCGGCGTTGTTTTTGGCCCGCGCCCACGCGACTACTCCAAAAAGACCCCCAAGCAGGTCAAGAAGCTGGCCCTGCGCCGCGCCCTGACCGCTCGCATTCAAGATGGCGAGGTCTTTTCAGTCGATGCCATTTCCATCGCTGACGGCAAGACCAAAAGCTTCGTGAGTGCCCTCGGCGCTCTGACCGACGCCCGCAAAGTGCTGGTGCTGGGAAGCTTCGATGAATCCACCTTCCGTGCCGCTCGCAACGTGCAATCGGTACAACTGCTCTCCGCCTCCGACGTCAATGCCGAGGACCTGCTGACCTACGACAGCATCCTCGTCACGCCGGAAGCCCTCGAAACCCTCTCCCGGAGGACCGCCTGAAATGAAAGACCAGTTTGACGTCATCAAGACCATCCGTCTCAGCGAAAAGGCCACCCGCCTCGGCGACGAGAACAACGAATATGTCTTCGTCGTGGACCGCAAGGCCAACAAGATTGAGATCAAAAACGCCGTCCAGAATCTGTTCGGCAAGACGGTGGAATCCGTCCGCACGGCCAACTACCGGGGCAAAAAGCGCCGTGAGCGCCGCGCCGACTATGGTCGCACCAACCATTGGAAGAAGGCCGTGGTCCGCCTCAAAGAGGGCGACCGAATCGACCTCTTCTAACCTGATCCAGTTTTAGATCCCCGCTCTTTCGAACCTCCAACTTTCTAGCAGCCATGGCGCTGAAAACTTTCAAGCCCAACACCCCCTCGAACCGCTACAAGCAGTGGTCCACCTTTGAGGACGTCACCAAGGACGCTCCAGAAAAGTCCCTGACTGTGGCGATCAAGCGCAGTGGTGGCCGCAACAACACCGGGCGCATCACCTGCCGCCACATCGGTGGCGGTGCCAAGCGGCGTTATCGCATGGTCGATTTCAAACGCCAACGCCACGGAGACGCGGCTAAGGTCGTCGCCATCGAGTATGATCCGAATCGTTCGGCCCGCATCGCTCTCATTGAGTATGGAGATGGCCAGCGCTCATACATCTTGGCCCCCGCTCAATTGACCGTCGGAGCCTCCGTGATGTCCGGTGAGAAAGCCGCTCCTGAAGTGGGCAACTGCTTGCCGCTCGGCAAGATCCCGTTGGGAACGGTGATTCACAACATCGAGCTAATCCCCGGACGTGGCGGCAAGGTCGCCCGCGCCGCTGGTCAGGAAGCCATTCTTTCTAACCGTGAAGGGAACTACGCCCTGGTGCGCATGCCCTCCGGTGAGATCCGCCGCATCCACGCCGACTGCTACGCCACGATCGGCAAGGTGGGTAACTCCGAGCACATGAACATCATCTCCGGCAAAGCGGGCCGCACCCGCTGGCAGGGGACTCGTCCCACCGTCCGCGGCATGTGCATGAACCCCATCGACCACCCGAACGGTGGTGGTGAGGGCCGCTCGAAGTCCGGTGGTGGACGCCAGCACCTGAAGAGCCCCTGGGGTCACACCAAGGGTCAGAAGACGCGCGACAAGAAGAAGGCGACTTCGAAGCTCATCGTGCAGCATCGCAACGCCAAGAAGAAGTAACCATTCGTTTTCACTCACCTCACTGATTCCATCATGGGACGCTCACTCAAAAAAGGACCCTTCGTTCAGCAGGCATTGCTGGAAAAAGTTGACCGGATGAATGAATCCGGCCAGAAGAAGCCCATCAAGACCTGGGCGCGCAGCTCCATGGTCACGCCCGACCTCGTTGGCCACAACTTCCTGGTTCACAATGGCAAAGACTTTGTCAGCGTGTATGTCACGGAAAACATGGTCGGCCACCGCCTGGGTGAATTCGCTCTGACCCGTGCCTTCAAGAGCCACGGCGAGCACACCAAGAAGTAATCCGTTTTCCACGATCCTCCGACTCATGCAACTCTCCCTTCCCAACCTTCACCGTGTGCTCGCCGCGACCTTCGTCGCGACGCTGGCGCTGGGTGGTTGGGTGCGGACGGCACAGGCTCAAAGCAGCCTGGAGTTTGATGAATTGCAGGACACACTGCGCACCGCTTACGCCAAGATCCAGGCGTTGGAGGCGCAGGGCGGCAATCAGAGTGCAGCGGCTCAAAACGCTGCCGCCAGTGCGGCTGAGGCGGAACAGTTGCGCGAGCGCTACACCGAACTGCGCGGCTTGCTTGAGGCGCTGGGAATTTCTGCTCTGGAAACGGATCGCGATGAGACCACCGAGCGCTTGCTGACTGCGCTGCGGGAGATGCGATTGATGGAGGCTCAGAAGAATCGGCTCGCTACTGCCTTGCAAAGTTTGGTCGATGCCAGCGCCGCCTTCAGTCAGGTCGCGCGTCCGGGAAATCCGGAGTCGGTCAATCAACTTTCTGCTGCGATGGACAAGGCCCGAACCGCTCTCAGCGCCAATCAAGGTGAGAAGAGCCAGCCAGGCCAACTGGCCGACGCCAAAATCGTCAGCGTCAAACCTGATCTCGGAGTCGCCATCCTCAACGTCGGGGTGGACTCTGGAGCCAAGCCCGGCATGCCCTTCGCCGTCTATCGCGGAGACCGCCCCATTGCCAACGTGCTCGTCACCGACGTGCGGCAGACTCTTTCCGGCGCCATCGTGCGTGAACTTTTTTCCGCGGCCGACCCCATTCAGGTGGGAGACATTGGCCGGGTTGACACCAATCATTCCAACTAAACTGAACCCACCATGGAAGTCCGTTCCGTCCACAAATACGCTCGCATTTCCTCGCAAAAGGCGAGGCAGGTCACCCGTGCGATCAGAGGGATGCCCGTCTCCCAAGCTTTGAGCGTGCTTGATTTCACCCCGAAGAAGGCGGCGGCCCTGGTCGGCAAAGTGCTGCGCTCAGCCATCGCCAACGCGGAAAACAATCACGAACTCGACGCCGAAGAACTCATCGTTCGCAGCGCCGTCGCCACACCAGGACCCGCCCTGAAGCGCTTCATGCCCCGTGCGCGCGGTTCTGCCTCTGGCATCAAAAAGCGTTTGAGCCACATCACCGTGGTGCTCGGTCCTCAGCCTGAAGCCGAATCCGATTCCAAGTAAATTTTTAGCCACACCAACTCGATCCCCCGACACCCCGCCTTATGGGACAGAAAGTAAATCCAATCGGCTTCCGCCTCGCGGTCAACAAAGACTGGCGCTCCAAGTGGTTCGCACCGGAGAAAGACTATGCGGACGCGCTGCACAGTGACTTGGCCATCCGCAAGTACCTGAAGGACAAACTTTCCACCGCTGCGGTGGCGAAGATCGTCATTGAGCGCGCCTGGAATTTGGTCCGCGTGACTCTGCACACCGCCCGTCCAGGTCTGGTGATCGGTCGCAAGGGCGAGGCCATCGACGTGATGAGCCAGAAGATTTCCACCATGTGCGGCGGCCGCCAGGTGAAGATCGACATTTTCGAAATCAAGCAGCCTGAACTCGACGCCCAGCTGGTGGCCGAGAACGTGGGCGTCCAGCTTGAGCGCCGGATTTCTTTCCGCCGTGCGATGAAGCGCGCGGTGCAGACCGCCATGGACATGGGTGCGGATGGCATCCGGATCCGTTGTGCCGGTCGTCTGGGTGGCGCTGACATTGCTCGGGCGGAGTGGTATCGCCAGGGTAAAGTCCCCCTCCAAACCCTGCGGGTTCCTTTGGATTACGGTTTCGCGGAAGCACGCACCGTGTATGGGGTGATTGGGATCAAAGTTTGGCTGAATCGCGGCAATGCGCCTGAGAACGCCACCGCGCCGCGGCGTGAGCGCCGTGGTCCTGGAGGTGGAGACCGCCGCGGCGATCGCCGGGGTGGAGACCGCCGGGGTGGAGGTGGTGGTGATCACCGCTCCGGAGGCCCCTCTTCCGCACCTGCGGCACCCGCACCCGAAGCAGCCCCTGCTGCTGACGCTCAGTAATTTTTCATTCGCTCTTTTTTAAACCTCCGCACTCTGATTCGTCATGGCACTCCTTCCCAATCGCGTCAAATTCCGCAAGTCGCAGCGCGGCAGCCGCGCCGGCAATGCGACCCGCGGCAACAAGCTGGATTACGGTGATTTTGGTTTGCAGACCCTCGACCGGGGCTGGATCAAGAACAACCAGATCGAGGCCTGCCGGGTCGCCATCACCCGTTACCTAAAGCGGAAAGGCCGCGTCTTTATCCGCATCTTCCCCCACAAACCCGTCACCGCACGTCCCCCTGAAACCCGGATGGGTAAAGGGAAAGGCGCTCCAGAATTCTGGGTGGCTGTGGTCAAGCCTGGTCACATGCTGTTTGAAGTCTCGGGGGTGCCTGAATCCACCGCCCGTGAGGCCTGCCGTCTAGCTGCTAACAAACTCGGTGTCCGCACTCGTTTCGTGTCACGCGGCGGTACTGCTGCTTAACCCCTCCCATTGATCGCCGCATTTCCTCCCTCATGAAGACCAAGGAACTTCGAGAACTGACTGTTGAAGAGCTTTCCGCCCGCTCTCGCGAACTCAAGCAAGAGACGCTGAATCTGCGCATGCAGCAGAGCAGCGGCCAGTTGGAAAACACCGCGCGCCTGCGCCTCATTCGCCGTGAGCTGGCCCGCATTGAAACCCTCATCACTGAGCGGCAAGCCGCCGCTGTCTAAACCATCTGCTTTTTCATCTGGCCATGAGTGAAGAAACCCCATCCACCACGCCCGCCGCTGAGGCCCGCACCAGCCTGCGCAAGACCCGCGTCGGCGTCGTCACCTCCGACAAGATGGACAAAACCATCGTCGTCGAAGTCGAGCGCCGCGTGCCGCACCCTCGCTTCCGCAAGATCGTGCGCCGCACCACGAAGTTTCACGCCCACGATGAAGAGGGTGCTGCGAAAGTCGGAGACAAGGTCCGCATCCAGGAGACCCGCCCGCTGAGCAAGACCAAGCGTTGGCGTCTGATTGAAGTGCTCAGCCACTAATCCACGAACCGTTTTCGCAAACCGCATTTTTTAACCCCCCCGAGGAGAGAACGATCATGCTGCAGATGGAATCCGCCGTGCCGGTGGCAGACAATACCGGCGCCCGAGTCGTCAAGATGATTGGCGTGCTCGGCAAGAAGAACACCCGGCACGCCTACATTGGCGATATCATCACCGCCCACGTTCGGGAAGCGATTCCCACGGGCTCGGTGAAGAAGGGAGACGTGGTCCGCGCCGTCGTGGTACGCACCAGTTACCCGATTCGCCGCTCGGATGGCTCCGTGCTGCGTTTTGACCGCAACGCCATCGTCATCATCGACAAAGACAACAACCCCAAAGGAAGCCGGATCTTTGGCCCCGTCGCTCGTGAGCTGCGGGACAAGAACTTCATGAAGATCGTCTCCCTCGCCCCCGAAGTGCTATGAGCCGGATCAAAACCCATGTCAAAAAAGGTGATCACGTGGAAGTGATCAGCGGAGCCTTCAAAGGTGCACAAGGCACCGTCATCGAGGTGCAGCCGGCCAAGCAGCGTGTGCTGGTGGAAGGTGTGCGCATGATCAAAAAAGCTACGCGCCCCAGCCAAGATCGCCCGCAAGGCGGCATCATCGATCAAGAAGGCCCCATTCACATTTCCAACGTGCGCAAGGCAGACGCCAAGCCCACCGCGAAGAAGGCAACCAAAAAGGCCGCTGCCAAAAAATCAGCGAAGAAGAAGGTTGCCAACGATTCCTAGTTGAACAAGATGCTTCCCCCTCCGTTTCCGTCTGGTCATCCTGCCGGACCCGCGGTGGAAAGGAGGCGCACCCTACCCCCCCCATGGAACCCGAACTGCAAACGCTCTACAAGACCCAGGTCAAGGCTGAACTCCAGAAGAAGCTGGAGCTGCCCAACGTCCACCAGATCCCTCGGTTGGACAAAATCGTCATCAACTGCGCCGTTGGCTCCCAAGCGGAGCGCAAGCAGGCCGTTGAAGACGCTGCCAGCGAAGTGGCAACGATCACGGGTCAGAAGCCCGTCATCACCTACGCCAAAAAGTCGGTGGCAAACTTCAAATTGCGTGAGGGGGAAGCCGTCGGCGTCAAAGTCACACTTCGTGGCAAGCGCATGTATGACTTCATGATGCGCCTGGTGAAGACGGCGGTGCCCCGGATTCGGGACTTCCGTGGTGTCGCCCCGAAAGCGTTCGATGGCCGTGGCAACTACACCTTGGGAATCACGGACCAATCCATCTTTCCTGAGATCGAGCTGGACAAAATCAAGCGGCAGTTGGGCTTTGATATCACCTTTGTCACCAGCACCAACAACGACGACCACGCCCGTGAGCTGCTGGCCCTGCTCGGCATGCCCTTCCGCAAGCGTGGTGGTGCCCAAACCCAAGCTGAATAAGTGGCCTGGCCTAACCTGATTTGAATTTTTTGTCATGACCGATCCGATCGCTGACTTTTTGACCCGCATTCGCAATGGCTGCATGGCTGCCAAAGAGGATGTGTCCATCCCTTTTTCCAAGATGAAGGCCGAGATGTGCCGCATCCTGCAGGAAGAAGGTTACATCTGGAGCTACGAGGTGGATACCTCGGACACCCACCCCAATCTCAAGGTGAAGCTGAAGTACAATGGCCGAGAGCCCGTCATCCGCAAATTGCAGCGGGTCAGCAAGCCGGGTCTGCGCAATTACGTCTCCGTGCAGGAGATCCCGCGCGTCCTCGGTGGTCTGGGCATCAGCATCCTGTCCACCTCTCGCGGTTTGATGACCGGAGCCAAAGCCAAAAAAGCCAACGTCGGCGGCGAATTGCTCGCTTTTGTTTATTAAGGAGGAACTGAAATGTCTCGAGTTGGAAAATCACCCATCACGGTACCTGACAAGGTTTCCATCAAGGTCCAGGACGATCGCAGCATCTCCGTGGAAGGACCCAAGGGGAAGCTGGCTTGGTCTCTGCCGGAAAATCTCATCGTGGAGCAGGAAGACGGATCTGCTGTGGTCAAACGCAGCAGTGAAGACCGCCGCACCCGCGCCATGCACGGCACCGCCCAGCGTCTGATCAGCAACATGGTCAAAGGCGTTTCGGACGGATTCCAAAAGAACCTGGAGATCCACGGCGTCGGCTTCCGGGCCGCCGTGAAGGAAAATCACCTGGATCTGAACCTGGGCCAGTCCCACCCGCGTCTGCACCCCATCCCGGAAGGCATCAAAGTCACCGTGACGGACAACACCAAGATCGCCATCGAAGGCATCGACAAGCAGTTGGTGGGCCAAGTGGCAGCCGACATCCGCGGTTACTACCCACCCGAGCCTTACAAGGGCAAGGGAGTGCGGTATGCCGGTGAGCAAATCCGTCGTAAGGCCGGTAAGAGCGTGAAATAATCCCCAACCTGTTTTCTCATAATGCCTGTCAAAGATCGCAAGCAAAACCGCGCCCGCATTCACCACCGCATTCGCAAGAAGCTGCGTGGCAGTGCCGAGCGCCCCCGCCTGGCGGTGTATTTTTCCAACAAAAACGTGTACGCCCAGATCATCGATGACGATGCCGGCCGCACGTTGTGTTCCGCCTCCACCAAAGAAAAAGGGTTCGGAGCGGCCAACAGCAACAGCGCCTGCGCAGCGAAGGTCGGTCAGACCTTGGCTGAGCGAGCCAAAGCACAAAACGTCTCCGCGGTGGTGTTTGACCGCGGTGGCTTCACCTTCCATGGTAAGGTCAAAGCCCTGGCTGATGCCGCCCGTGAGCAAGGCCTCCAATTTTAATTCCTGATACCCGAGATTATGGCAGCAGTTCAAGACAGCCCCGCTTTCACCGATTCCGACTCCCAAGCGCCGGAGGTCATCGAGAAGGTGGTCCACATCAACCGATGCGCCAAGGTCGTGAAAGGTGGCCGACGCTTCAGTTTCTCCGCCTTGGTCGTCACTGGAGACCAGCAAGGCAAAGTTGGTTGCGGCTTTGGCAAGGCCAACGAAGTGGCCGACGCCATCCGCAAGGCCTCCGAAGCCTCTCGCAAAAACATGGAGCCCGTGGCTCTGCTGGACCACACCATTCCGCATGAAGTGCTGGGTCAGCATGGCGGTGGTCGCATCCTGCTGCGTCCTGCATCTCCGGGAACGGGGATCATCGCAGGGGGCGGTGCCCGCGCCGTGTTGGAAGCCGCCGGTGTGCGTGATGTCATCGGCAAGTCCCTCGGCTCCTCAAACCACGCCAACGTGGTGAAAGCCACTCTCGACGCCCTTCACATCCTGCGGATGCCGGATCAGATCCTGCGTGCCCGGGGCAAGCAAGTGAAGGAGCGCAAAGCTCTCTAATTTCCATTTCATTTATTCCTCCACGATCATGAGACTTCACGACCTCAAGCCGAGCCCCGGTGCCCGCAAGCGCAAGAAGCGCATTGGCAACGGAGAAAGCTCCGGCCATGGCAAGACCTGTTGCAAAGGCAACAAAGGTCAAAAAGCCCGCGCTGGCAAAGGCATCCGCCCTGGATTTGAAGGCGGTCAGATGCCTTTGTTCCGTCGCTTGCCGAAAAAAGGCTTCAGCAACGCTGCGTTCAAAACCGTCTTTGAAGTGGTGAACGTGGGTGCGCTGGAGGTCTTTGAAGATGGCACCACAGTGGATGAAGCAGCCCTTCGTGAAATGGGGTTGGTGAACCGCTCTTGTGATGCCGTCAAGATTCTCGGACGGGGTGAGCTGAACCGCAAACTGACCGTTAAAGTGGATCAGGTGAGCGGCTCCGCCCGTGAGAAGATCGAAAAGGCAGGCGGTAGCGTTGCTGCCTGATAGATTCAGTTTTTTTCCACGACGTGGGCTGCTTTCCTGTCAATTGAAGAGTTGACGGAAGGGCAGCCCCGACGCTTTTTATTCGCCATCCTATGATTTCAGCATTCGCCGATAGTTTCAAAATCCCCGAGTTGCGGACACGCATCCTCTTCACCCTTGCCATGATCGTGATCGTGCGCATCGGCACGGCCATCACTCTGCCTGGGGTGGATGCGGGCGTGTTGGAGCAGTGGATTGCGGAACGGCAGGCGGATGCCACTTCAGGAGCGGCCCAGGTGGCGGCACTGCTGAATGTATTCAGTGGTGGTGGCCTGGAAAACTGCGCCATCTTCGCCCTCGGCATCATGCCCTACATCAGTGCCAGCATCATGATGCAGCTACTGACAGCGGTGGTGCCAGCCTGGAGCAAAATGGCCCGAGAAGAGGGGGGGCGCCAAAAAATCACGCAATACACGCGGATCGGCACCATCGTCCTGTGCGTCATCCAAGGTGCCCTGCTAGCGAAGTCCCTGCACAATCCTGGGCAAAACATTTTCCTCTCGGGTCTGCAAGATACCATCAACACGATGGGTCGGGACTTGGTGCCTAACTATGGGTATGGTTTCCTCATCACGGCGGTCACGACGATCACGGCGGGTACGATGCTGATGATGTGGCTGGGTGAGATGATCACCGAACGCGGTATCGGCAATGGCATTTCCCTGTTGATCTGCGTAAACATCGTTTCGGCTCTGCCCGGTGCGCTGGTGCAGGTGTGGCAGAGCTACGTCGGTGGAGCCACCGCCAACGCTCAAAAGGCGGGCATGCTGGTGGTGCTGCTGTTTCTTTTCATCGCGGTGATCGCGGGCGTGATCGCCCTGACGGAGGCACAGCGGCGCATTGTGGTGCAGTACGCGAAGCGGGTGGTGGGCCGGAAGGTGTATGGCGGGCAGACGCAGTATCTGCCGCTGAAAGTCAATTACTCCGGGGTGATGCCGATCATCTTTGCCCAGGCGATTTTGCTGTTCCCCGCGCAGATCCTCAGCTCGTTGATGCCGGATGTGAGTTGGGTGCAAAAGCTGTCCGCCACGATCAGCAGCGGTTGGGTTTATTACACGGTTTCCGCCGGTATGATTTTCTTCTTCAGCTACTTCTGGGTGGCGACGATGTTCCAGCCGACGCAGATCGCGGATGATTTGAAGAAGAGTGGCGGTTACCTGCCGGGGGTGCGTCCGGGCAAACCGACGGCAGACTTTTTGGATTTCACGATGAGCCGACTGACCTTTGCAGGGGCGATCTTCTTGACGCTGCTCTTCATTCTGCCTGCGGTGATCGGACGTTCGATGCAGATCTCGCCCAAGGCGGCTCAGTTCTTTGGAGGCACGAGCTTGCTGATTTTGGTGGGCGTGGTGTTGGATGTGATGCGCCAGATTGAGACCCATTTGATCCAGAGCCACTATCACGGCTTCTTGCGCAAGGGACGCATCCGCGGGCGGTTTGACCGTGCGGCTGCTTCCGGCAAGGTGGCCAATCCAGCGACGGTGTTCACGCTGTGGGCGGTGATCGGTGCGCTGGTGCTGCTGGGTGTGGTCCTCTACTTCTCAGGATCCTGAATCGGCGAGACTCTCAACGGTTTTTGGGCGGCGGGTTGTGGAAATCCGCCGCCCGCTTTTTTCCCTCTCTTATGGCCCTGCTCAAGTCTGGCAAGATCCCGATCCGTCATGGTCCTCAGCAGGATTGCCTGCGGAAGTCGGGAGCCATCGCACGGGATGTGTTGTTGAAAGTGGCGAGTCAGGTGAGTGTGGGGATCACCACGGGAGAGATTGATCGCATGGTTGGCGCGGAGATCGCGGCGCGGGGATGCAAGAGTGCGTTCCTCGGATATCGCGGCTTCCCTGCGAACGCCTGTGTCTCGGTGAATGAAGAGGTGGTGCATGGTATCGGTGGACCGCGCGTGATTCAGGATGGTGATGTGGTGAAAATCGACGTCGGCATTGAGCATGAGGGTTGGATTGGTGACAATGCGATCACAGTTCCCGTGGGGAATGTGGCGGTGGAGACGCTGAAGCTGCTGGCAGCCACGGAGGAGAGTCTGCATGTGGCGATCCATCACGCACGGGATGGAGAGATGCTGGGGACGCTGTGCTGGAGTGTGGAGAACCACGTGCGGCAGTATGGATTCACGGTGGTGCGGGAGTTTGTGGGACACGGTGTGGGGCGCAAGCTGCATGAAGAGCCGCAGGTGCCGAATTATGGCAAGCGCGGGGAGCGCCCTCGTCTAAAGGCGGGGATGACGTTGGCGATCGAGCCGATGGTGAATCAGGGAAAAGAGAAGACGCGAATCTTGGCGGACAAATGGACGGTGATTGCGACGGATCGCAAGCCTTCGGCGCATTACGAGCACATGGTGCTGATCACGAAGGATGAGCCGGAGATTTTGACGTGGCGGGGGCGGATGTTTCCCCAGGGGGTGGAAGATTTGACGCCGCGTGCGGTGGCGGATTTGATGTCATGACGCGGTTTCGCCCCTGCATTGATCTGCACGGTGGTCAGGTGAAGCAGATTGTGGGATCGTCCCTGTCGGATGAAGGGCGTGGATTGCGGACCAATTTTGTGGCGGCGGAGGGCGCGGCTTGGTTTGCAAGCCGTTACGCGGCGGATGATCTGCCGGGTGGACACGTGATCCTCTTGGGACCGGGCAACGAGGCGGCGGCACAGGAAGCTTTGGCGGCTTATCCGGGTGGTATGCAAGTGGGTGGAGGCATCCGGGTGGAGAATGCGGCGGCTTGGCTGGATGCCGGGGCGAGTCATGTGATTGTGACGAGTGGATTGTTCGACGCAGAGGGCCGATTCCAGGAGCATTCTCTCGAGGCTTTGGTGAGGGAAGTGGGAGCGGAGAGGTTGGTGATCGATCTCTCCTGCCGCGCGGCGGAGCAGGGATGGATGGTGGCGATGAATCGCTGGCAGACGCTGACGGATCTACGGGTGACGGGGGAGGCCTTGCGGGATTTGAGTACGAGTTGCGCGGAGTTTTTGATTCATGCCGTCGATGTGGAGGGGAAATGCGAGGGCATTGATGAGGCGCTGTGCCAGTTTCTCGGCACCCATGTGGAGCGGCCGATGACGTACGCGGGTGGCATCCGGCAGTTGGAGGATTTTCAGCGCATTGACGAGCTGAGCGGCGGTCGCGTGGATGCGACGGTGGGCAGCGCGCTGGATTTGTTTGGCGGTAGCGGGGTGCGCTATGCGGACCTGGTGGCCTTCAATCGCCGCGTCGGGAGGCCTACTTGAAGTAGTATTTGGCGAGCTGCTCGGAGACGAGTTTGCGCAGGTCCGACTCGGGCAGGGCGCTGGCGTACACAATAACTTCAGCGATGAGTCCGGTGAACCACTCACCCGAGTTGGGCATGGGTTTGTCTTGGTAGGCGGAGCGGCCAAGCTGCACGGCGGCGAAGGTCTTGTCCGGCATGGCGACGTTGGGTGAGGTCTCGAAGAACTCGATGGGGTCTTTGCCGCTTTGGGCGGCGGGATTGACGGCCATCAGTCGCAGCTCGGACTTGGACTTTTCCCAGGTGATGGCCGCGATGGTGGGCAGACTGGCATCGATGTTGGAGGTGGAGATTTGAGATTTGGCGTCGCTGTTGAGGGCGATGACCGTGAGGCCACCGGTGGGAGCGATGCGCAGGGTGAGGTTGACTTCTTGGTTCACGGGCAGGGTGAGAACCCGAGCGGATCCAGCCGCTTTAGGAGATTGAAAAACGACGACGGCTGTGAGGCCACGCGGGCCGCGGGTGGTTTGCTGGCCGAGGCTGGCGGCGGTGGGATTGCGCCACACGTTGGGGATCTCCAGCGCTTTGGGCAAATTGTCAGGGACGGAGAAGTCGAGCGCGGCACGGTTTTCTGCAATGGATGGCAGCTTGGAGTTGGTGGGCCAAAGGACGCGGCGGGGGGCGGCATCCAGCCGGTTTTGCCACAGGCAGAAGCCGTTGTCTTTGCCTCGCGGGGCGAGATCTTGCCAGACGGCGACGCGATCATCGACGTAAGCGGGGAAGGGTTTGCCATCGCTGCTGGTGTCAGGGCGGAAGGTGCCGACGCTGGCGATGACGTGCAGCCAGCGATCATCGGGAAGAGGTGGCGTGACGCGAGCGGCGGGCAGCTTTTCGGTGACAGAACGAATTTCAGAAGGGGTGAAGCTTGAAGGCATGTTGCCACCACCTCCGCCTGCTGTGGTGGCGGGTTGTTTTCGGCTGCTGATCCACCAAATTCCGAGAAGGAGGAGGACGGCTGCCGCTGCGCCGAGGCCGATCTTGAGAGCGGGGTTGGGACCTTCTTTCTCCGAGCTGGCGGATGTCGATGAGGGGCGGCGAGTGGACGCTGCGGCGGAGCGTGTCGGTGTGGCCGGCGTGGCGGGTGTGCTCCTGGCTGGGGATGGGCTGCGGCGAGTTGCTGGTGCGGGGGCAGGCTTTGCGGTGGTGGCGGGGCGCGGCACTGGAGCGACGCGGGGAGTGTCCTCGACGACGACGGCCACGGCGACGGGTTCGGCGCTGGGTGCGGGAGGAGGTGGGGCGTAGCCGACGCTGCGTTCCAATTTGCGAAATTCTTCCATCGCCTCCTGGGCAGAGGCGGGGCGGTCGGACGGATTGTGGGAAATGAGGCGGTCGATCCAGCGTCCCAGCCAGGAGGGAACGTGGGGGGCGACGATGTTGAGCGGGATGACCTGATGCTTGAGGTGGCGATCCACCACCTCGGCCATGGAGGCTCCATCGAAGGCTTTTTTGCCGGAGACGGCTTCGTAAAAAACGCAACCGAGAGAGTAGATGTCGGTGCGCTCATCCACGGGTTCGCGGGAGAGCTGCTCGGGGGCCATGTAGTGGACGGAGCCCATGACGGTGCCGCTGACGTCTTCGGTCTGTTTGCGGGCTTTCAGACCGGCGCGGGCGAGGCCGAAGTCGATGATTTTGGCTTGAAAGCGGCCGCCGGGGAGTCGCTCTGCTTTGATGTTTTCCGGTTTGATATCCCGATGCAGAAAGTGGTGCTGATGGGCGGCGAGGAGGCCTTCCAGAGTTTGATAAGCCAGCTCTTTAAAGTCCTCGTAGGGCAGGGGGCCGCGCGCGGTGACGTCGGCGAGGTCGTCGCCATCCAGCAGCTCCATGACCATGAACACGCCTTCGTCATCGGTGCCGACATCGAAGATGGTGACGATGTTGGGGTGACGCAGGGAGGCGAGGGAATCCGCTTCTTGGCGCAATTCATCGCGGTCTTCCGCGCTGGTCTTGGTGCCCGACTTGCTGGTGAGCAGTCGTTTGATGGCGACCCAGCGTTTGAGTTGCGTGTCGTAAGCGCGAAACACCGATCCGGTGCCGCCGACGCCAAGTTGTTCGTAAATTTTGTAGCGGTCCGCCATGGAGGGAAAAGGGGCCGAGTGAGAACTCTGAAGAAAGAAGCAAAACCGTGAAATGCGGGGTTTGGCAAGTGCAGAGTGACGCGATGAGGGCGTTGATGAGGATTGGTTGGGTTTGATATCCTGGAGGAGAAGGATACGAGGGGGTCGGATTTCGGCTCGTCAAGGATGGGGCGTTCGGCTTTAGTGAGGCGTTATGACATCGCGCACGGTGCTGGTTCTGGTTTCTTGTTTGCTGAGTGTGATCACCGGATGGGTGGTGGCGCGCGGGGGTGGAGCCCGTCAAACGGCCCGGGAACGGCCTCTGATCGGGCTGTCGATGGACACGCTGAAGGAGGAGCGCTGGCAGGTGGATCGGGATCTCTTCATCGAACGAGCGGCGGCCTTGGGCGCGGATGTGGTGGTGCAGTCTGCCAATAGCGATGACACGCGGCAGCTGACGGATGTGCAGAGCCTGATCACGCAGGGGGTGGATGCGCTGGTGATCATCCCGCACAACGGGGCGGCGATGGCGCGGGCGGTGGAGTTGGCGCATCAGGCGGGGATTCCCGTGCTGTCGTATGATCGGTTGATCACAGGTGCGGACTTGGATCTGTACATCACCTTTGACAATGAGGCAGTGGGGGAGCAGCAGGCGCAGTTTTTGGCGGATCGCATCAAGGCGGGCAGCAAGCTGAAGCTGGTGCGGATTTATGGTTCGAAGACGGACAACAATGCCGTGCTCTTCAAGCGCGGCCAAGATCGGGTGCTGGAGCCTCTCATCGCGCAGGGGAAGGTGGAGGTGCTTTTTGAGGATTGGGCGGCGGATTGGAAACCAGAGAATGCCAAAAAAATCATGAACGCCGCCATCACTCGGGCGGGGCAGGGAATCGATGCCGTCCTCGCCTCCAACGATGGCACGGCGGGAGGGGCGATTCAGGCTCTCATCGAGGAGGGGCTGGCTGGCAAGGTGATGGTCACCGGGCAGGACGCCGATCTGGCGGCTTGCCAACGGATCGTGCGGGGCACGCAGACGATGACGATTTACAAACCCATCGCGGAACTGGCGAATCGAGCGGCCGATGCGGCGGTGAAGTTGGCGCGTGGCCGACCGTTGATTGCGCGGGATGGGATCAATAATGGGTCCGCAGAGGTGCCGACGATCCTGCTGGATATCACGGCGGTGACGCGGGAAAACCTGCGTGAGACGGTGGTGGCGGATGGCTTCCGTGCTGAAGCGGATGTCTATGGCGCTGAGTCTCCGTGAGGGGAGGCGAGCTTGAGTTCGTAGGCGGCATCACAGCGGGGGGCGAGATGGCGGGGTGTGATGCGGGTGAAGCCGTGGCTCTCGTAGAGGCGGATGGCGGCGGTGAGTACGGCGGCGGTTTCCAAGGTGACACGTTGAAAGCCTGCCTCACGCGCCTGTGTCAGGGCATGCTGCAGCAGGGCGCGGCCATAACCGCGACCCCGCGCTTGAGGGCGGAGGTACATTTTTCTTAGCTCGACGTCCTGGCGGCTGGTGGGATGCAGACCGTAGCAGCCGTGGAGCTGGTTGTCGGACTCGATCACGAAAAACACGCCGCCCTGGGCATGATAATGCTGGTGCAGATCGAAGAGGTCGGCATCGGTGCCGGCGGGATCTGGCTGCAGGCCGAATTCCTCCAAAGTGCTGAAGACGAGATTCCGAATGGCGGGTCCATCGGCCTGGGTGGCGGGGCGGAGGCCTGGAATCAAGGGCTGCGGAAGAGGCATGGTTTCAAAAAAAAGCCCAGTGCAGGGTGTGCACTGGGCTTTGGCTGAGGGTTCGCTGAATCGGAGGAGGTCAGTCTTCGCTGCGGCTGGCTGGAGCGGGAGATTCCTCCGTTTCTTCGCGGTGCTTGGCGGCAAAGTGCAGGGCTTTTTTCTCCTCGTCGAAGGTGACGTTGACGATGTCGCCCTGTTTGACGTCACCCCGGAGGACGTGCTCGGCGAGGGGGTCTTCGATGTGCTTCTCGACGGCGCGGCGCATGGGACGGGCACCGTATTGAGGATCGTACCCTTCCTGCATCAAAAAGGTGTGGGCACCTTCGTCGAGGATGAGTTCGATCTTCTTGTTCTTGAGGCGGGTGAGGACCTTGCCGACTTCGAGATCGACGATGCGGGTGAGTTCGGGTTTCTCCAGCATGCGGAAGATGACGATGTCATCCAGGCGGTTGAGAAACTCGGGTTTGAAGAATTTCTTCGCGGAATCGGTGATCTTGGACTTGATGCCATCGTGATCGGCCACGTCCTGCTGCATCGCTCCGAATCCGAGCGAAGTCTGACGCTTGATGGTCTCGGCACCGACGTTGGAGGTGAGGATGACGATGGTGTTGCGGAAATCGATCTTGCGCCCGAAGTTGTCGGTGACTTGGCCTTCTTCCAGAATCTGGAGGAGGAGGTGCATGACATCGGGGTGAGCTTTTTCCACTTCGTCAAAAAGGACGACGGAGTAGGGGCGGCGGCGCACGGCTTCGGAGAGCTGACCGCCTTCTTCATAACCGACGTATCCGGGAGGCGCGCCGATGAG
>JAGRPD010000079.1 GCA_020439875.1 Verrucomicrobiales bacterium | reverse complement strand
GCCAGCGGCTTGTTCCAGCCGCTCGGTGTGAAGTTTCGCGGCGACGAACTTTTCATTACCTGCCGTGATCAGATCGCCAAACTCGTTGATCTCAATGGTGATGGGGAAACCGATTTCGTCGAGTGTTTCAACGACGACGCACAGGTCACCGAGCACTTCCACGAATTCGCCATGGGATTGCAAACCGACAACGCGGGTAACTTCTATTACGCCAAGTCCGGTCGGCATGCGCTCGACAGCGTGGTGCCGCAGCATGGCACGCTGCTCAAGGTGAGCGCGGATGGATCCACGACGGAAATTCTCGCCACCGGATTTCGCGCCGCAAATGGCGTCAACCTCAACGACGATGGCAGTTTTTTTGTCACCGATCAGGAAGGGTTTTGGACACCAAAAAACCGCATCAACCGCGTCAAACCCGGTGGGTTTTACGGCAACATGTTTGGTTATACCAGCGTGACGGATGAATCGGACTCCGCCATGGAACAACCGATGGTCTGGATCACCAACGTCAAAGACCGCAGCCCCGCCGAACTCGTGTGGATCCCCCCAAACACCTGGGGTCCCCTCGGCGGCTCCTTGCTGAATCTCAGTTACGGCACCGGTCGCATCTTCATCGTTCCGCATGAGGAAATCCACGGCCAGTGGCAGGGTGCCGTCTGCGAGCTACCGATGCCCGCACTGGCCACTGGCATCATGCGCGGACGTTTCGGCTCCGATGGAGCTCTCTACACCTGCGGCATGTTTGCTTGGGCAGGAAATGCCACCAGTCCCGGCGGTTTTCATCGCATCCGCGCCACCGGCCGTCCTGCCCGCCTCCCCATCGCTCTTCAGGCCAGCCAGGGCAGGTTGCGCGTCACGTTCAGTGATCCCGTGACCGATACCCAAAGCTCGATCAAAGTGTGGACACTCAAACGCACCAAGAATTATGGCTCTCAGCATTACGACGAGCACGCTTTGACCATCCGAGAAGTCAAACTCAGCGACGACCACCGTACCGTGACGCTCGACATTCCCGATCTCGCGCCGACTCAATGTTACGAACTCATCATCGGTGACCGCAACCTGCACGGCACCCTGCACCAACTCGCCCAACCATGACCCACCGGATCCTCCTCTGCCTCACGACTGCCCTCTTCATGAGCCTTTCCGATTCTCCCGCTGACGACGTGCCCCAGCTTCAGCAGCGCGCTACCGAGGGCGACATGCAGGCGCAGCTCGACCTCGCCATCCGCTACCGCGACGGCAAAGGCGTCCCCACCGATCCCGTCGAAGCCATGCGCTGGGCGCATCAGGCCGCCGATGCTGGCCACGCTGCGGCGCAGGACTTCGTCGGATTTGTCTATCTCCGGGGCGCGCTACTCCCCCGCAACCCGACCCTTGCCTTCGGCTACTTCAAATCCGCCGCGAAAGACTCGGCCCAAGCCGCCTACAACCTCGGACAATGTTACTTCGGAGCCCAAGGCACGGAGCAAGATTGCGAACAAGCGCTGCACTGGTGGAAACAAGCCGCCGAGGAAGGCCACGGAGCCGCGGCAGCCGCAGCCGCGATGGCCTATCTCGCCGGCGAAGGCGTGCCCGCTGATCCCGTGCAGGCACGTCGTCTCGCCGAGCGCGCCGCTGAGCTGAAGCATCCCTCCGGTTTCGTCGTGCTGGGCGAACTTCAATTTCAAGCCGGCGACCTCGACGCCGCGAAAGCCAACTGGACCAAGGCCTCCAAGCTCCAGCCTACCGGCCCCACCGGACATCCCGCCCAGCCATCCGACAAAGCCTCCGCACAGATGGGAGCAGATCTCTTGAAGCTCATCGACGATCGCCAGCGTCCGAACCAGCCTGGCCAGTTTGCCTTCGTTCAAATGCCGCACATCCATCAAGGCTACAACAACTGCGGCTCCACCGCCTGCGCTACGATGGCCCGCTTTCAGGGCAAAACACTCGGGGGTTGGGACTTCAAAAAAATGTGTCCCTCCCCGCTCGGCACCGGCACCGATTGGGGCCACCTGTGGGACGCCTCGAAGAAGCTCGGTCTGAATTGGAAACTCGTCACTTACACCCCCGATGACGCAGGTTTCATCGAAGCCACCAACATGCTCAAAAGCGAACTCGACGCCGGGCGGCCCGTCATTGTCGATTTCAAATACATCGGTCCACAATATCCCAACGGCAGCGCCGGGCACACACTCAACGTCTGCGGCTACATCGCTGCGGAAGACCTCTACATCCTCTGCAACCCCGCCGTCGCCACACCCGGTCTGCAGCTCATCACGGCAGAAGATCTGAAAAACTTCTGGCGCTCTGACCACTACGGCGCGCTTTCCAAAGGCATTCTCTCACGGCCCGCCTTCATCATCGACCAACCTGCCTCATGAAATCCCTCGTCCACCTCCTGCTCACCCCGCTCCTGCTCAGCGCGCCGCTCCAGGCGCAGCCACTTCAAGTCTTCATTCTCGCAGGCCAATCGAACATGCAGGGCCACGCCAAAGTGAGCACCTTTGAGCACATCGGCATGGACCCAGCCACGAAACCGATGCTAAATGAAATGGTCGATGCTGACGGCAAGCCCATTGTCTGTGAGCGTGTGTGGATTTCATCCATCGGTTGTGCGGACACGGAGCAGACGGGAAAACTGACCGCAGGCTTCGGTGCGAGCCAGAACGGTCCGAAGATCGGCCCCGAATTCACTTTCGGTCTGTACCTGCAGCAGTTCACCAAGGCACCGATCCTGATCATCAAAACCTCCTGGGGCGGAAAAAGCCTGCACACCGACTTTCGCCCACCCAGCGCCGAACCCTACATTTTCAGCGACGCTCAAATCGCCACTCTGAAACAGCGCGGCAAAGACATCGCCGCCATCAAGGCGGCAAAAAGAGAGGAGACCGGAGCCTATTACCGGCTGATGATCGAGCATGTGAAAAGGGTGCTCGCTGACATCAAGCGGGTGGTTCCAAGTTATGATGCCTCGCAGGGTTATGAACTCGCCGGCTTCGTCTGGTTCCAAGGCTGGAATGACATGGTGGACCAAGGCACTTACCCAAACCGCGATCAACCCGGCGGCTACGCTGCCTACAGCGACCTGATGGCGCAGTTCATTCGCGATGTCCGCCGGGACCTGCACGCGCCTGGGTTGCCTTTCGTCATCGGTGTCCTCGGTGTCGGTGGCCCCACCTCCGAATACGGTCCCGAACAGCAACGCTACAAGGCCACCCATCAAAACTTCCGTGACGCCATGGCCCGCCCCGCAGATTTGCCGGAGTTCAAAGGCAACGTCTTGGCCGTGCGCACCGAGAACTACTGGGATCCTGAGTTAAAAATCGCTCGATTCAAGGAGACGGCGATCACCGAGAGCGCCAAAAAAATGGCCAAAGAAAAGAAATTGAAACCGCAGGAACAAACCGCCCTCATCGACCGACTGCGCGCACAGGGCCTGACCGAACGCGAACGGCTGATTCTCGAAAAAGGCGTTTCCAACGCCGAGTTCCACTACCTCGGTTCGGCGAAGATCCTCGGCGGCATCGGTCGCGGATTTGCCGAGGCGATGGCCGAACTCAAGCACCTCAACAAACCGAATCGATGAGACGGATCCCGCTTCTTTTTCTCGCTCTCACGTTCGTCGGCACGGTCCATTCAAAACCCAACCTCGTCGTCATCATGGCCGACGACCTCGGCTGGCGGGATTTGCATTGCTATGGCAACGCCTCTGTGGACACGCCCCACCTGGACCAGCTGGCCGCCGAAGGCATGCGCTTCACCGACGCCTATGCCGCATCCCCGGTTTGCACACCCACCCGCGCCGCGATGATGACCGGCCAATCCCCCGCCCGATTGCGCATCACCAATCATGCGCCGGGTCACCCCGATGGGTTTGCGCTCGAAGGTTCGTCCCTGCATGAGGCGGCCAACCTCCGCCACCTGCCACTCGCCGCAGTGACACTTGCAGAGCGACTCTCTGCGGCAGGCTACACCACCGCACACATCGGCAAATGGCACCTCTCTTTCGTAGCAAAGGGAGACAAGAGTGTGGCTGAAACGGCCCTCCGCCCCGAGCATCAAGGTTTCCAAGTCAACATCGGCGGCACTTCCAACGGTGGTCCACCCAGCTACTTTTCGCCCTATCAAAACTCCGCTCTCCAGGACGGCCCTGCCGGTGAATACCTTCCCGAGCGTTTGGCTGACGAAGCCATCCGTTTCATTCGTGAAAACAAAGACCATCCCTTTTACCTCAACTGGTGGCCCTTCTCCGTGCACTACCCCATGCAGGCTCGGGAAAAACTGATCGCCAAATATCGCCAACGAACCGAGATCAAAGATCCCATCTATGCCGCGATGATTGAGGCCATGGATGCGGCTATTGGTCGCTTCCTCAAAGCCCTCGATGAAGCAGGATTGCGAGACAACACCTTGGTCCTCTTCAAGTCCGACAACGGTGGCTACAATGGCGACAATCGCCCTCTTCGCGGCTTCAAAGGCATGCTGTATGAAGGCGGCATTCGAGTGCCTTGGATCGTTCGTTGGCCCGGCAAAGTCCAACCCGGCTCCCTCAATGCCACCCCGGTGATCAGCACCGATTGCTACCCGACTCTGCTCGAAGTGGTCGGTCTGCCGCTCACCGAGAACCATCCTCTCGATGGCCGCAGTCTGCTGCCGCTCCTCACCCAAACTCCGGGTTTCGAGCGAGACACCCTTTACTTTCACTACCCCAATTATGCGTTTCACAAACGCAACCGCCTCGGCAGTGCGCTGCGTGAAGGTCCCTTCAAACTCATCCGAAACTACGACGACAACTCCCTGGAATTGTACGACCTGAGCCAAGACATCGGCGAGCGGCGCAACCTCGTCCCTCAGTCTCCCCAACTCACTCAAAGGCTGGCCCAAAAGCTCCAAACCTGGCTTGACGAAAGTGGGGCGCAACTGCCGACCACACACTGAACCCACGGCCTTCGCCATGAATTCCCCGCTCTCGCTGCTCCCCTTTTTGCTTCCGCTTTTGAGCACTCCGCTCTCCCGTGGAGCATCCAACGAAACCTCTGCCACGCCTCTCATGTCGCGCATCGTTCCAGCTCCAGCCACCTCCAAGATTCCCGTCACCGACACCTATCATGGCGAGTCGATCCGCGACGACTACCGCTGGCTCGAAGAGGCGGAATCTCCGGAGGTGAAGGCGTGGACCGAGGCGCAAAACCACTATTCCCGCACCTGTCTGGACGCCCTGCCTGATCGTGCAAAGATCGAGGCGCAACTCACCGCGCTCTACGCGCAAGACACCCCCTCTCACAGCGGCATCGTGTCCAGCCCTGGCCGGCTGTTCGCGCTGAAATTTCAACCCCCCAAGCAGCAACGCCTGCTCGTCACACTCACCTCAGCCGAAGATCTCGCATCGGAACAAATCGTGCTCGATCCCAATGAGATCGAACCCAAGGGACAAGTCGCCATGGACTGGTATGTGCCCTCACCCGACGGCGAGCTGATCGCTGTCTGCCTCTCCGAAAATGGCAGCGAGGATGGCACCTTGCATTTTTTCCGAACTGCCACTGGCGAGCATCTTCCCGATCGCGTTCCCCGCGTGCAGTATCCCACCGGCGGTGGCAGTGTCGCCTGGACGCCAGACAGCCGGGCCGTATTTTACACGCGTTACCCTCACGCCGGAGAGAGACCCGAGGCGGACCTCAACTTCTACCAGCAAATCTATTTCCACCGACTGGGCACGCAGACCCGCGACGACGAATACTCCGCAGGTCGCGATTTCCCACGCATCGCCGAGATCCAACTCGACACCTCTGCCGACGGCCGTTGGCTTCTTGCCAGCGTCGCCAACGGTGATGGGGGCGAGTTTTCTCACTCCATCCGCGAGACCCAAGATGGTGCCGCGTGGAGGCAGATCACGCAGCATCAAGACGCGATCAAACAGATCGCCTTCAGCCATGACGGCACCCATCTCTACCTGCGTTCGGTGAAAAATGCGCCGCGTGGTCGAGTGCTTCGCCTCCCCATCACGGCGGCATTGAGCGAGGCACAAGAAATCATTCCTGAGAGTGAGGCGGTCATTGAAGACATCTTGCCCACCGCTCATCATCTCTTCGTTAGCGATCTCATCGGAGGTCCGTCTCGCCTCCGTCAGTTTGATCTCAATGGAAAGGCGGAATCCGAAGTTCCGCTGCCCACCGCATCGGGCGCTGGCGGTCTTGTCGATCTTGCGGGACGCCTTCTTTTTCGACAGACCAGCTACGTCACCCCCGCCGCTTGGATGATCTACGATCCCGCCACCGCCGAGGTCCATAGGTCCGCCCTTTTCAACACCTCACCCGTCGATTTCAGCGACATCGAAGTCCTGCGCGATCATGCCACCAGCAAAGATGGAACTCGAATCCCCATCAACATCCTGCGGCGCAAAGGCACTCCCCTCGATGGCAACAATCCCACTCTTCTGACGGGCTACGGCGGTTACGGCATCAGTCAGAGACCCGGGTTCAACTTTGAGCATCGGCTCTGGTTGGATCGAGGCGGCATCTACGTGGTGGCCAATCTTCGCGGTGGTGGGGAATACGGTGAGGAATGGCATCTGGCGGGAAATCTCACGAAAAAACAGAACGTGTTCGATGACATGGCCGCCTGCGCTCAGCACCTCATCGAGCAGGGATTCACCTGCTCTGAAAAACTGGCGATTGAAGGCGGCAGCAATGGTGGACTCCTCATGGGAGCGCTGCTCACCCAGCATCCAGCCCTGGTCCGCGCCGTGGTTTCTCACGTCGGCATTTACGATATGCTGCGGGTCGAGCTGGATCCCAATGGAGCCTTCAACGTGACCGAATTTGGCAGCGTCACGGACCCGGATCAATTCCGCGCGCTGCGTGCTTACTCACCTTATCACCACGTCACGGATGGCACGGCCTACCCCGCCGTCTTTTTCCTCGCCGGAGAAACCGATGGCCGAGTCAACCCAGCCCACTCGCGCAAAATGACCGCTCGCCTCCAAGCCGCCAGCGCCTCGCCAGCTCCCGTGCTTCTCCGTCTCAGCTCCGCGTCCGGCCACGGCATGGGAACGGCGCTCTCCGAACGGATTGCCCAGCATGCCGACGTGCTGGCCTTCCTTTTTGATCAGCTCGGCATGACCACCGATTCCCCATGACTGCCGTCTCCATTTTCAACGACGTGATCGGTCCCGTCATGCGCGGACCGTCGAGTTCGCATTGCGCCGCAGCTCTGCGCATCGGGCGGCTTGCGCGCGATCTGATGGATGGCGAGATCTCCGAAGTGCTCGTCGAATTTGATCGCGCCGGTTCCCTGCCCACGACGCACGACAGCCAAGGCAGCGACATGGGGCTCTTCGGCGGGCTGCTCGGCTGGGAGGCGGATGACGAGCGGCTGCCTCAGTCCGCACAGGCACTGGCTGACGCGGGCATCAAACTGCGGATCGAGACGATAGATGCGGGTGATCCTCATCCCAACACCTATCGACTCACACTCCGCAATGAGCGCGAGAGCCACACCCTCATCGCCATCTCCACGGGCGGTGGCATGATCGAGGTGCTCGAGATCGATGGCGTGCCGCTGCACATGGATGGCGGTTATCATGAGACCCTTCTTTGGTTTCCGAAAGGCCCGCTGCCGGACTTTGATGCCGATGAAGTCCTGCATCACGATCTGGATGAGCGCTGGCTGATCCAGGTCAAAGCCAGTGCCTTTGTCTCGCCACACGGCTTTAGCCCTCTCGCCATCAAGAGGCTGGCTCCCGTGCTGCCTGTGGCCTCCCGCAAAGACCTGCGTGTCCCCTTCACCAGCTGCGCCGCCATGCTGGAGCATGATGGAGGTCAAAACACCGCGCTCTGGCAGCTGGCCATCGAGTATGAAAAAGCGCGTGGCCACTTCACGGAAAGCGAGGTCATGGATCGGATGATCGCCATCGTGCGCATCCTGAGAAAATCCATCGCTTCCGGCATCGAAGGCACGCTCTACGACGACCGCATTTTGCCGCATCAAAGCGGACGTTTTGCCGAGATGGAAAAAGCAGGAGGCCTGCTCGACGGCGGTGCCTTGAATCGCATCATTCTCTATGTGACCTCGCTGATGGAAGTGAAGAGCAGCATGGGAGTCATCGTCGCCGCGCCGACGGCGGGTGCCTGCGCCGCACTGCCCGCTGCGGTGATTGCGATGGCGGAGGGGATGAAGCTGGGGGAGGATGAGATGGCCAAGGCCTTGCTCGCTGCGGGTTTGATCGGTGTGTTCATCGCTACCCGCTGGAGTTTTGCGGCTGAAGTGGGTGGCTGTCAGGCGGAGGGCGGATCGGCGGCCAGCATGGCGGCAGCCGCACTCGTCACTCTCGCCGGTGGTTCGCGGGATCAAGGCGTCGGCGCGGCATCGATGGCGTTGCAGAACATGCTGGGACTCATCTGCGATCCCATCGCCAATCGTGTGGAGGCTCCCTGCCTGGGCAAAAACGTGTTGGCCGCCAGCAATGCACTCGCCTGCGCCAACATGATCCTGGCCGGATTTGACCCGCTTATTCCATTGGATGAGGTCATCGATGCAGCCAAGGAGGTCTCGAACAAGATGCCGCGAGAACATCGCTGCACCGCTCTGGGCGGTTTGTCCATCACGCCGACCTCTTTGGAAATCGAACGCCAGCTTGCCGCGCGCAAGTCCACCGGCTGCAGCTCCTGCGCCTGCCCTTAACTGCTCACTGAATCGGACTCCGCCAGCTGCCGGAGATAATCAAATCCGTAGAGGCCGGTGTTGTGCCCATCACTGAAGTCAAACTGGATGGCGTAACCGCCAATGACCCGCCAACCGGTGACGACGACTCCTGAAAAATCTCGCGGACCATGCCCGCCGATCTGGCGACCCAGCAGGTCTCTCTCCCCGGTTGTCTCAGCGCTGGGTGAGGCGGCACGCAGGCGCGCCATGTCGTAATAACTCTCTGCTCCGTCGGACCACACGATGGCGACGAGATCGCCAATGGCTTCGATGCGTTGGGGTTCGATCATGCTTCCGTCTGTCGATAAAAAAAGACGCGATCGATCAAATGGGACCGAGGTGCTTCTCGCGGACTTGCA
Organism: Verrucomicrobiales bacterium; assembly: GCA_020439875.1. Classification (GTDB taxonomy): domain Bacteria; phylum Verrucomicrobiota; class Verrucomicrobiia; order Verrucomicrobiales; family Verrucomicrobiaceae; genus JAGRPD01. The sequence goes on along the minus strand of JAGRPD010000079.1, from coordinate 9,712 downwards.
CGATGGCGTCGAGCATGCGCTCCGCTTCTTCACGGGTACTGGCATCGAGGCTGGAGGCACTGCGATTGAAGCGACGATAGAGGAGCTTGAGGCGATCATGGATCTGCCCCTTGCTCATGCCCGGCTTGATCTCGCACAGCTCTTCAGGAGTGGCAGTGGATCGGCTGAGGATGGAGGCACCTCCCCCGCCTGTTGATCGAGCGGGAGCAGCATCACGCTGAGGAGCAGGCGGCCCTTTGGTGACGCGATCCAGCAGGTTCTTGTCCTTGGCAGCCTTCTTCGGGGGAGGCGGCGCGGATTTGTTGCCGGAAAGGGATTTCGAGAGGGATTGCAGTACTTTTTTGAACATGGCGATGCAGGCGGGCTGGGGAGGGAGAGCGCGGAAGGACTACTCAATGCGCATGGCGCGCAGATGTTTGGTGCGGCGTTGGAGTTCTTCATCCGAGAGCACTCCCGCTCCGCGATAGCTGACGGCGACTTCCTGGGAGCGACCCGATTCTTTGTCCACCACCAGGGCGCGCACGCGCTGGTTTTCATCGTAGCTGAAGGTCACCGCCACTTCGCAGCCTTTGGGGCGATTGGGCGGCACCTCCAGGGTCAGGCGGCCAATGACATCCACGTAGCGTGGGTCTTCATCCTCGCCCTGAGTGATGTCCACCTCGATGACTCGCTCGTTGTCCTCCGAGGTTTGGTAAATCTGCGTGCGGGAGCAGGGAATCACCGTGTTTTTGGGAATGACGACGGAGTTGGCCAGCTTTTCCTCTTTGGTTTTGGCGTTGTAAATCATCGCCAGAGTGCCGTAAGAGGCGTTGCAAACTTCTTGGATGCGGGACGAGGTCTTGGCGAAGATGGCGGCACCGAGGGCCACGCATTCATCGACGTTGCCGCAGGTGCGGGGGCTTTTTCCAAAGTAGGTCTCCAGCACCTGCTTCACACGAGGAATGCGGGTGGAGCCGCCGACGAGCACCACTTCATCGATCTCGGACGCCTTCAGTTTGGCGGAGTCCAGCGCCTGCTCCACCAGCATGACAGTGCGGGTGAGCATGGGCCGGATCGATGCTTCAAACTCCTCCCGATTGACGTCGATCCGGGCGATGCCGGAGTTGGCGTCGTTGGCGACGGTGTCATTGACCCGGCGCAGCTTGGACAGCATTTTTTTAGCGTCCTCAGCGGATTGCAGCACCCGGCGGCGATGCCGTTCATCGCTGAAGAGTTCCGCGTTGGTCTGCTTGCGATACTGATCTGAGTAGGCTCCGAGGAGAAGTTCGTCAAAATTGGAGCCCCCCAGGTGGCGAGCCCCTTCGGAGGTGAGGATGCGCAGGGAATCGGGAGCCACGTTGAGGATGGTGACGTCGAGGGTGCCTCCACCGAGGTCATAGACCAGGATGTTGCCTTTGACGCCTTGAGTTTGGGCGTAGTACACGGCGGCGGCAGTCGGCTCATTGACGAGGCGTTTGACCTTCATGCCCGCCATCTCAGCGGCGGCGATGGTGCTCTTCCGCGCCAGTTCGTTGAAGTTGGCGGGCACGGTGATGACGACTTCTTCGACATCCCCGATGATGCGAGAACACTCCCGCTTGAGCTTGGCCAAGATCAGCGCGGAGATCTCCGCCGGAGTCCATTTTTTCCCATCGATATCCACCAGATACTCGGGGTCATCCATGTGGCGTTTGATTTGGAAAATGGTGCGATCTGGGTCGCCCCCGTCCCGGGCTGCACTGCCGACGAGCTTCACGTCCTCGTGCGAGTCAAAATAGACGACGGAGGGCGTCAGCCGCTCTCCATCCGCGTTGGGCACGATCTCCGGAGTGCCATCTGGCTTGAGATAGGCCAGACCGGAGAGGGTGGTGCCGAGATCGATGCCAACAAAATCTGCCATAGCGGGAGGGGGGAGTGAGGGGGGAGAGTTCGGAGATCAGAAAAAAGGAGGAACAAGGGCTACTCTAATGGCTAGAAGTGCGGACTTCCACCTTGCGAAGCACGATTTCTTGCCCTTGCTGGGGAGAATAGACGAAGCCAGAGCGGTAGGTCTCCACCACGCGCGGAGTGGATTTCCCAGGTTGCGAGTCCACGACGGCGATGCGTTTCCGCAAATTGAGGTCCACTTCGGTGCCGGGCTCGACATCGAACTCGAAAATGCCGTACTGATGCAGGATGTCCTCAAAGGAGGCCCGCAGGGTGGTGAGCTGGTCGGCCACGTCCGTGCCATTGACGGCGGCGTAGCGCTGGCGCAGGGCATCGACGAGGTCGATGCGCTTGATGAGGTCATTGGCCCAGAGGACGACGGTGGACTCGTCCAGGGGCAGATCCCGCCGCAGGCTTTCGTGTTTGTTTTCCAGCTCCTCGAGCTGGCTGCGGATGCGGGACTCGATGGACTGCCACTTTTTCAGATCGGCCTCAGCGCGGGCAAAGTCGGCCTCGCGTGCTTGAAGGGTCTGCAGGCGGCTCTGCAGCTCGACGGCGGCCGCCTCGGCGGCGCGGGCAGCCTGCTCGGCGCGGGTGGCGCGGCGCTCGAGGTCGGTGAGGATTTTTTTCTGCTCGTCCTCTTGCTGGCGGAGGACCATGAGTTCCCGCTGAGCGGCCTCGGTGTGGGCTTGAAAATCTTGCTCGGCGGCGCTGCGCTCTCCCCGGACTTTTTCCACCCGGGCGCTCTCTCGATTGAGGGACTCTTGCAGGGCATTGAGCTTCACCTGCGCGGCCAGCTCCTGCTCCGCGGCCTCGTCCAGGGAGCGGCGTGTCTGCTCCTGGCGGGAGGTCATCAGGGCCAGGGCTTCGCCGAGAGACAGCAGTTGACCGCCGACTTGGGTAAACTCGGCGAGACGGGCTTCGGACTCGGTGATCTGGGTGCGCAAGGATTCCAGGGCGGACCCGGCGGCATTCAGGTCCTGTTTGTGATTTTCGATTTCTTGAGATAGCCGCACTTCGTCGGCCTTCAAGTTCTCCACCCGATCCAGGCAGGAAGACAACTCTTTTTGATGGCCATCCGCCTTCTCTCGGGTCTCTCGGGCGCGGTCTTTGGCACTTTGCACTTCTTTGTCCAGATCGGCGAGACGGGCCTCGGCGGCGGCGCGATCGGCGACGAGCTGCTTCAGGCGGCTGGTCTCTTCCTCCACCTGCTGCTGAGTTTTGACGACGCGCTCTTCGCGGACCTTGCGGGCGGCCTCCAGCTGGGCCAGCTGCTCTTCGAGTTCGGCGATCCGTTTGTTGGAATCCTCCGTGGTGACGTTGAGGCGGGTGACGAAGGCGGCGGCGGTGGTCTGCTCCTTGCGCAGGCCATCGAGCGTGCGCTCCAGCAGGGAGGCTTCCTTGCGCAGATCGGGGAATTGCTTTTTGAGGCTCTTTTCTTCCGCGCGCAAGGCCACAGCGGCGGCTTCGGCTTCGCTGCGGCGTTTTTCGGCTTGCTCGAGCGCGGCCTCGGCCTTGGCGAGCCGTTTTTCAGCGGCGGCGGATCGGGCTTCTTCGTCTTTGGCGCGTTTGGCCAGCTCGTCTCCACGCGCTTTTTCGGCCTTGGCCTCCTCGGCCAAACGGGCGAGTTGCTGGTGGGCGGCGTCTTGATCGCGGGCCAGGGTGGCGAGGAGTTTTTCCTCGCTGAGGCGCTGTTCCTCGGCCTCGCGGAGGGCCTGACGGGCGTTGTCGAGACGGCGATCCAGGTCGGCAAAGGCGGCGGCTTTCTTTTCGCCGTCGGTGATGCTCTGGGTGACGAGTTGCAGGCGGGTTTCGCCGTCGCGGATCTGGTCGTGCAGGGACTTGACGCCGGCGTCCAATTCTCCCTGGCGGGCGGTGATTTGCGCCTCCAACTGCTTCAGTTGCTCCTTCTGAGCGCGCACCTCGGCCTCGCCCTCTTCGCGGGTTTTGATGGCGGTGGAGGCCTTTTCTTCCAGCTCGTGCAGCTGCTTTTGAGCGCTGTGGACGCGGGCGTCCAGCTTTTCCTGCTCGCTGCGCAAAGCGGGGAGCTTCTCGGTCAAGGCATCGAGTTCCGCCTTCGCGGCATCCCGCTCGGAGCGGGCCTGATCCCGCCCTTTTTCCAAACTCTGACGCTCCGTCCCGAGGGCGGTCAATTCGCTCGTCAGTTTCTCTTTTTCCTCCCGCTGGGACTCCAGGTCGGCCACCACGCGGGTGAGACGGGTCCGGCGGCCCTCCAGCTCCTCGATCTCCGTGCGCAGGCTGGCCAGTCCGCTCTCAGCCTTTTGGCGATCTCCGGTGAGGGATTGGAGGGCGGCTTCGGCGGTGGATTGAGAGGCGAGGAGTGCGGCCAGCGCGGTCTCAAACCCGCCGACTTTCTCCTGCAAGGTGGCGGCTTCAGCCCGATCTTTTTCCACCCGCACCCGCGCGGTCTGCGCATCACTCTCGTGCTTGCGGGCTTCTTGGGAGAGGCGGTCGAGTTCTTCGCGGGCGGTGGCGACGGCTTTTTCGGCCTCGGCGAGTTCTCCCGCCACGCGGTCGCGCTGAGTTTCGGCGTCTTTGAGTTCGGTGCGGAGCTGGGTGAGGTTGGACTGGACGTTTTGCAGCTCGCCGCGCTGTTTTTCCAAATCACCCCGCGTGGTTTCGAGGTCCCGCCGGGTGGAGACGGCGCTTTGCTCCGCCGTGACGCGGGCTTCATCGGCGAGACGCTGCTGCTCCTCCGCAGCGAGGCGACGCTGCTCCAAGGTCTGCGCCAGGGTGTGCTGGGCGCGTCCTTTTTCCGTGGCCAGCTCCAGCTCGCGGGTTAGTTGATCCTTGCTGGCCTTCATCTTCGCCAGCTCGGAGCTGAGCTGGGCGTGCTGGAGATCCACGGCTTTGAGGGCCTCCGTCGCATCACCGAGGCGGCTGTCGGTGGAGCTGAGTTGCTCCAGCTTGCGCGTCAGCTCGGTCTCGCGCGCCTCGGCTTCGGCGACGCGGCGGCGAGTCTCTTCCAGCTTGGCCTGCTCGGCGGTGGCCTGCTGGCGTGCGGCTTGTTCGCGCGCTTGATTTTCTTTTTCCGCAGCGGCTTGGGCGGTGCGCTGCTTTTCTTCGAGGGCCTTGAGTTCGGCGGTGCGCTCGGCGGCGGCTTTTTCGGCCTGCTGGCGCTGCTTCTGCGCTTCGGCGAGGGCGGCCTGCACGGTGGCGAGCTGCTCGGCAGCCTCGCGATCCTTCGCCTGAGTCGCGTCGTGCCGCGCCTTTAGCTGAGAAATCTGCGCCTCGTGATCCGTCTTCCGCACCAGGAGGGCGGCCAGCGCGGTCTCCAACAGGCCGGACTGCTTTTGGCTCTCCTCGACGGCCTGGCGCTGATCGGTCAGTTGCCGGCTGACCTGGGCGAGTTCGGCGCGCTGGGTCTCGCCCTGTTCGAGGTCTTTTTTGAGCGCAGCTAGTTGAGCGGTCTGACTGGCGAGGTCGTCTTTCAGGCTCGCCTTTTGCCGCTCCAATGCGGCCAACTCGTCCGCTGCGGCCTTGCGGTCGGCGATGAGTTTTTCCAGCTCGCGATTGCCCTCGGCGAGGCGAGCCTCCGCGCTGCTCAGCTCTTGGGCTCGCTTCTCGGCGGTGCGGATTTCCTCCTGCAGCTGCTGGAGGCGGGTCTCGCTGTCCTTCACCGTGCTGGCGCTGCGTTCCGCTGCCGCGCGCTGCTCCGCGAGGGCCTTCTCCACCTCCTGCTGCTCCTTCCGCACCTTTTCCAGCTGAGCCTGCTCCCGCTTGAGGTCGGCCGAGACGGCGTTCAGTTCATCCCGCTGCTTCAGGCTGGCGGCGGAGAGATCTTTTTCCGCGTCTCCCTGCTGGGACTGCGCGGCGACCAGGGCTGCCCGGGCCAATGCCACCTCACTCTCCAGCCCAGCGAGCAGATCCCGACGTTTTTCTTCCTCCTCATTCTGTTCCTCACGGCGCAGCTCCAAATCCGCCTGCTCCTTCTCCAGCACGCGGCGCTGATCGACGAATTTTTTGCGCGCTTCGTCCGCCTCCGAATGAAGCGCTTTCAGCCCGTTTTGCGCGGTATCGATGTCACGCTGCACTTTTTCCAGTTCGCGCCCGAGAGCCTCCTTGCGGCTCTCCAGATTGGAAACTTCTCGCAACTTGCCCTCCAAGCCGCCGATCGATTCCTTGGCTTTTTTCGCAGCGGTTTCGGCCTCAGCTTTTTCGGTCTGAGCGCGACGCACGCCCTCCTGCAGGACGAGACTCTCCGCGCGCAGCTTCTCGGCCTCCTCACGAGCGCGCTCCAGCTCGGCTTTTTGCGTTTTGAGCGCGGCGACTTCGGCCCGCAGCTTTTCGGCCTCGCGCGCGGCGGCGGGATCGGTTTGGGAAAGAGCCGCAGCCAGGGCAGCGGGTGCGGGTGGGGGAGGCGGCGGAGGCGTGGGTGCCGTTTGCAGCGGCTTCCCATCCCGCCCCACGGCGGGTTTGGTGAGTTCCACCTTGCCCGTGGCAGCGGTGCTGCGAGTCAGCGGCACGGTCTCGGTGTCACCACGGCGGCCATGCTCGAGGTCGTCGGGTTTGCCGCTGGTGGCCTCGGCTTTCTTGGTGGGCTCTTGCACCGGAGCCAGGCCTTTCGGAGCGCGCTCGCGAAAGCGGGCATTGAGCTGACCGAAGCGTACCCGGTCGCCGCCCTTGAGGCGGGCGCGGTCCACCCGCTTGCCATTGACGAAGGTGCCGTTGGACGACTTCAGGTCGATCACCTCATAGACGCCGTCGCCATCGCGCAGGAACTCGGCGTGGTAGCCGGAGATGTAGGTGTTGTCGATGACGATGTCATTGCCGTTGTCACGACCCAACGACAAACGCTCTTCGAGCATGTCGAAGACGAATTCGTTTCCGTCGTTGAGGTTGAAGGCAAGATACGGCATCCCCGGGGATCGGGCAGGAAAAACGCGAAAATGAAGTTTATGTTTGGAAGCGAAGTGAATCAATCTTAATCAAGTCAAAGCCACCCTCGCGCCATGGTAACAACAACCGCTGTTCAGTTTCTCAATCACCGGATTTTCCAGAAAGTGATTCCTTCCTCCTGGAGGTCGAGTCTTTTGATCTCCATAATCACCTGCACCGGCTGTGTCGCCACCAGCCCGCCGTCGTGGTCTCAAGCCCCTGCCACGCGGTTGACGGCGGCGCAGGTGGACCGCATCGGCCAGCGAATCTGGCAAAATGAGTGCGGCGGCTCGGTGGATGGCCTCACCAGCTGGAATCAGGGGGAACAATTCGCCTCCCTGGGCATCGGCCATTTCATCTGGTATCCCGCCGGAGCCCGTGGGCCGTTTGAAGAAAGCTTCCCTCCCCTGGCGCGGTATTTGCAGTCTCGCGGTGCCGCCCTGCCCGGCTGGCTGACCCCTGGCATGCCCTGCCCCTGGGCCTCTCGGCAGGCTTTTCTGGCCGATCACCAAGGCCCCCGCCAGAGAGATCTGCGCGTGCTGCTCTCCCGCACCGTGCGGGAGCAGACCGAGTTCATCATGCAGCGCTCCCGTCAGGCACTGCCGAAGATGCTGGCGGCGGCTGCCCCTGGACGCGCGGCAGGCGTGCGTCAAAATTACGAGGCCCTGTCCGCCACCCCCGAGGGCATGTTTGCCCTCATCGACTACGTGAACTTCAAGGGCGAGGGCACCAACCCCGCTGAGCGCTACCGCGGCGAGGGCTGGGGCCTGCTCCAGGTGCTGGAGGCCATGCCACCCAGCGCGCCCGCTGGCGCACCCGCCGCCTTTGCCGAGGCCTCCGCCGCCATCCTCAGCCGCCGCGTGGCCAACTCCCCGCCCGAGCGCGGCGAGCAACGCTGGCTGGCGGGCTGGCGAGCCCGTTGCGCGCGCTACCGCCAGCCGCTCTGAGTCCGCCCCGCGCCGCCCGCTGCTCACGGCGCAGCGGGCTCGACGGCAGGCGTCAGGGTGAAACGACGCTGCGTGTAAAGCTCATCCGCCACTTGCAGCATCGCCGCGAGATCATCTCCCAGCTCTCGGGCGATGTCGTCCGGCTGCTCCATCGGCTGCAGATCCCCCACGTTCGGATCTCCCTGGTAAAACATCTCCGATTGATTCAGGCCCAGCACCACCAGCCGTTGCCGTGCATAAATGGCCACCTCCCGATTGTGATGCATCAGCACCCGCGCAAAGGGCGCATTCGCTGGATTCAGCAGGTCATGCCCAAAAAACAGCGTCTCATACGGCCGACCGATGAGCCCCAAAATCGTCGGTGCCACATCCAGCTGACAACCCAGTGCCTCCACCCGTGACGGCTGCGGCACCACCGCTGGTCCCACGATCAAAAGAGGAATCTGATAGGAGCGGATCGGGATGTCCTCACTGCCATAAACCCGAGCCCCATGATCCGCGATGACAACAAAGATCGTGTCTTTCCAAAACGGCTCTCGCTCCGCTTTTTTGAAAAACTGCCCCAGCGCGTAGTCCGTGTACTTCACCGCGTTGGTGCGCCGCTTCTCATTCGGATCTTCTTTGATCCGCCCCTCAGGATAGGTGTACGGACGGTGATTCGAGACTGACAGCGTCGTCATCAAAAAGGGCTGACCCGTCTCATGCAGCGCCCGCATCTCCGTGATGGCGCGGTCGTAGAGGTCCTCATTGCACACGCCCCAGGCCGTGGTGAAGGTCGGCTCAGGAAAATCTCCCTCCTCAATGAAGCGCTGCCAGCCGTTGTTCGTGGCAAACGGCCCCATCCCGTCAAACATGCTGCGCCCCGCGTAAATGAACGTCGTCTGATAGCCATCCCGCCCCAGCACCTTGGCGATGGTCTCCACGTTCTCCGTCCGATCTCGCGCCACAATGCTGTCTCCGGGCAGCGAGGGGAAGCTCGAAAACACGCCCTCGAAACCTCGGATCGTGCGATTGCCATCCGCATACAGATGAGTGAACAGCATGCCCTTTTCATTCGCCACCTCATCCAACCGCCGCGTGAAGGAGTGTGGTTTCCCCTGCCGATCCACCCGCCCCAGAGTTCCCCAAAACTCCGACCCCAAGCTCTCCTCCAGCAGCAGGCAGACATTTAATTTCGGGCGAGACGCATCACCCGCCACACGACGCCGCAGATCCTCCGGCTGATCCGAGACAAACGTCGAATCCGGAGCGCCCACCAAACGCCGCACCCGCCCCCACGCCTCCTCCCGCGGCAGGGATCGATAAAAAGCCGCGTACTCCAAGTTCCGCGTCCACGCCGCTCGCGCCCCACTGACCAGACCATTGGCAGCCACCTCATTGAGCACCCGCTCATGACTCGCCCGCGCCCCGGTCAACGCCAGCGAGCCCACCGCCGCCAGCACCACCAGCAGCCACAGCCCCGCCCCCGCCAGACGCCGCATCCCAGGCAGCGCCACCGCCGGACCTGGCCGCGCCCAGCGCCAGCACAGCCACGTCAGCAGCAGCCCTCCCGCCGCCACACCCGCCAGGATCAGCCCCAGCGGATAGCTTTCCTCCAGATTCGTCACCACCTCATGCGGATAGATCAGGTAATCGATCGCCACCGTATTGAAGCGGCTTTGGAACTCATCAAAAAAGAAAAACTCCGAGACAAACAAGAACGTCTGCACCATCCACGCCACCAGCAGCACCGCAAACAGCAGCACCGCCCGCAGCAGACTCCAGCCTCCCCGCCGCAGCAGACTCCACAGCGCCAGCGGCGTCACCCAGACCAGCGTCGCCACCACGTCCTGCTGCAGGCCGATGGCAAACAACGCCACGTAATCCCCCACCGGCGCCGCCTTGGGCGGGTGATACCCGATCAGCAGCGCCAGCCGCGTGAGGGTAAAAACCGTCAGCAGAATGGCACCACAGATCAGAGG
>JAGRPD010000078.1 GCA_020439875.1 Verrucomicrobiales bacterium | reverse complement strand
CCGTAGTCCCACATGAACTTTCCGCTCCGCAACAGCGTGCAATCTTGAATGGTGACGCGCTCTGCATAGGCCAGGACATCGGTTTCTTGCCCCTTTTCCACCCAGCCGTGAACTCCGATGACGGCACCGGCTACGCCATGAGAGCGGACGTTGCGAAAGGTGATGTCGTGAGTGCCTCCGACTTCGGTAGTCGTGATCTCGATGCCTTTGGTGTTGGCATTGGGGAGCCAGGAATTGACCTTTTCAGCAGGATCAAAAACACGACCCACGAACTCGCCGCCTTCCCAGACGAGATGGGATACATTTTCTCCGGCAAACATCAAGCGGCGAGCCCGATCGGGCAGTTCATCGGGAAAGAAAAATCGCGCGCCCGTCGCCTGAATCGTCACGTTGGAAGGGAGGGGGATCGGTGTCTCACCCTCCAAAATATAGTCACCAGGTGGGATCGTGATGCCCCGTTCTTCCGTCTGAGAGAACCGTTCGAGCAGAATCGCACGATCATCCGCCAGCGCCATTGTCGCCGTCCATCCAATCAAAACCCAAAACCATTTCATGCCATCAGCCTACGTCGCCCATCCACCGAAGCGCCATCCCTAATTGAGGAGGTGCCGTCGCTTTCAGCTTCAAACGCCTTCACCTCGACAAACCTCATCCAGCATTGCGGAGAACGTGAGTTTATCCAAGGGCGAGATGCGGAGAGGAAAATGTCAATTTCCCGGGGGCGGGGGAAGGGCAACCGATTGATCCAGAAATAATGCCAAGCAAACAACGCCTTCCCACCCAGCCCTCCGTGGCACCGCGTTTCCAACCGGTGACCCGTGCTTGATGCACCCGATAGCCGTTGAAGCCGCTACCCATGAAGGCTGTGCAAATCCCTCTACGCCGTTGCCTTGCAACCGCGACCCGCTGCATGGAGAGTCCTGCCTTGCCCTCTCCAAAGACCGCCACCCAACCGCCCGAAGCGCCATGAGAGCCCCGCTGCAACACCGGGCCACCCTGCACAGTCCGTCGGCCAAGCCAATCCGCCGCCAAGGGTTCACGCCCGACTCTCAACCTTCCGATACCAACCCCGATAGGGACGCCGCAGGACGCGCCGCGGCTCAGTCCAACAGCAAAGTATCCAACCGGGAGGTGGGTCTCCCTTCAATGGAAAAAGGCATCTTGCCTCCGCCTCCCGCTCGGATACTCTGCTTCACGTTCGTCCAATTCACAGCGCCATCCGCCAATGATCGAATGCCAGCCTAAATCGCTTTGTTCGTGGGATTTCACCGCAAATGGCCTTTCTTCCGGTCCCGCAGCTGTTGAGTATGACTGGCTCATTGAGCAGGGGCGGATCATTACTGGCCACATGGCTTATGATGTCCGCAAGCATGGGGTGTTCAGTGGCCAGTGGACATTGGAAAGGGCTGGCGAAGTCGTTGCAGATGCCCGAAAAACTTCCGCCATGTTCCGGAGCTTTGAGATTGCCGGAGCAGGTGTTGGATTCACCGTCCGAGCTGTGTCCGCGATGACTAGAGTTTTCGAGATCACCATGAGCGATCAGGTTGTTGGCCGGGTTTCACCTGTTCACGCCTTCACTCGGCGAGCTACGATCTTCTGTTCGGATGCCATTCCTCAGCATCTTCAGCTATTCGCATTCTGGCTTGCAGTTATTACTTGGAGACGCGCTGGCAGCAACAACTCTGGAGCAGCATCATGAGCAACCGACTCCATGGCCAACCAAGGGCGAACAATAAAGGGTGTCTTGCTGCGGAGCGCAGCGGAGGCAGTAAAGAGAGCCCTGGTTGAACACGCCCGGTGGATTGGGTCGGTGTTGGCCCATCGATCCGGTGCGGGCAGCGTGATGAAGCCGCTTTGGTGAGCCTTGGTGCTCGGGCGGCAGGTCAAATGGAGGCTCGCCGCTGCGCGGAGGTGGGGGCTCTTGGCGGGTGGTTGTAGAGGAAAACGTGAG
>JAGRPD010000077.1 GCA_020439875.1 Verrucomicrobiales bacterium | reverse complement strand
TTCACCACTCAAATCTCTGCGCCTCTGCGCCTCCGCGCGAGAATTTCCCCTCCAAGCAGCTTTTGACGGTGGATTCGAGATAGCCCGTGGTGGTGAGGGGGTTGGTAGAGGCGGGGGTGGGGTGCGTTTCTCCTCTTGTGATGAAATTTGCTTTTGTGCTGGTGGGGCTGCTTGCCGCGATGGGTTCCCTTTCGCGCGCAGCGGAAAAGCCCAACGTGTTGCTCATCCTGGTCGATGACCTGAAGCCCCTCCTGCATTGCTACGGTGACCCGGTGGCGAAGACGCCGAACCTGGACGCGCTGGCGGCGGGCGGCATGCGGTTCAACAAGGCGTATGCCAATCAAGCCGTGTGCGCGCCCTCGCGCTTCACGCTGATGCTGGGCTCGCATTCGACATCGACCGGGCTCTACGGCCTCGACAGCCAGATGCGCAAGGTGCTGCCGGATGCGGTGACGCTGCCGCAATATTTCGCGAAGTTTGGCTGGCGCACGGAGTCGCTGGGCAAGGTGTTTCACATCGGCCACGGCAACCATGGCGACCCCGAATCCTTCAGCGTGCCCCACTTCAAGGACAAGGTGATCGAGTATGCCGACCCGGCGAGCACGGACGGTGGCAAACTCACGCGCGAGGAGGCCTACTTCACCAACCAACACCTGGACGAGATCCGCAGTCTGCCGCGCGGCGCGGCGTTTGAATCGCCCGACGTTTCCGACGAGACCTATGCCGACGGACGGGTGGCGGCGGAAACGGTGAAACGGTTGCGGGCGGCAAAGCAACGCCGCGCTTCCGATGGCACGCCGTTCTTTGTCGCGGCGGGATTTGCGCGTCCGCATCTGCCGTTCTCCGCACCCAAAAAGTACTGGGACCTCTACGATCCGTCGAAACTGCCGATGCCCACCCACACCGCTTTTCCCGAGTATGCGCCGAAGATTGCCGACAAGCGCGGTGGCGAAATCGCCAACTACGTTCCCGTGCCGGATCATGAAGCCTGGCGGGAGGGCGCGGAAGTTGACGGCGATCTAACTCGGAAACTCATCCATGGGTATTACGCGAGCATGAGTTTTGTCGATGCCCAGATTGGCAAGGTGCTGGCGGGTTTGAACGAGCTGGGTCTTGAGGACAACACCATCGTCGTTCTGTGGGGCGACCACGGATTTCATCTCGGCGACCTGGGCATTTGGACCAAACACACGAACTTTGAGCAGGCGACACGAATTCCGCTGTTGATTCGCGCGCCGGGCGTGACGACGGCGGGATCGGTGACCGATCAATTGGCGGAAACGGTCGATCTTTACCCAACGCTGGCGGAGCTGGCCGGATTGCCGAAGCCGACGGGACCGCAGCCCATCGACGGGGTGAGTTTGGTGCCGGTTTTGAAAAATCCGCAGGCGCGAGTGCGCGACCACGCCTTCCATGCCTATCCGCGCGGCCGGGTGATTGGCCGGGCGATTCGCGATGAACGTTATCGCTTGGTGGAGTGGAAACTGCCGGGCGCGAAACCCTCGGAGGCGGAGATCGAGCTGTATGATTATGCCGATGATCCAGTGGAGACGCGCAACATCGCGGGCGAGCAACCGGCGCAGGTGGAGCGGTTGCGCGCGATCTTGAATCGTTACCCGGAGGCGATGAACGAAGGGCCGGCCGCTGGGGGTGACACGGCTCCCCAAGCAGGCGCGTCGGCATCGCCGCAGATCCAGGGCGTGCCGATTCGAATCGTGGTGGAGGTGAATCCACCCCGGGGTGGCGTGGCCCAGGGTGTGATCCTGGCGCAGGGCGGCAGCCAGCATGGTTACGCGGTGCATTGCATGGCGGGCAAAGCGGTCTTTGATGTGCGGGTCAACGGACGGGTGACACGGCTTGAGTCGCGCCCCATCGGCAAGGGCATGGCCCGGATCGAGGCCTTCCTCGGCCCCAAAAAGATGACGCTGGCGGTGAAGGACGGCAAGCCGGTTCAGGTGGCCTCACCGGGTTTGATTCCGGCGCAACCGAAGGATGAGCTGTCGGTGGGTCGCGACCTGCTGAGCGCTGCGGGTGACTACGCCGCGCCCAATCCGTTCAACGGAACCATCCTGTCCACGCGGGTCGATGCGGGGGGCAAGCCGCCGCCGGTGGCTCCGGTGATGCCGCGCGCGGAGATCGAGGCGGGATGGAAGTCGCACGATCGCGCGTTGTTTGTGAAGGAAGGCTGGATTCGGGATCCCTACATCGTGCGCGGCGCGGACGGTTTTTTTTACCTAACAGGCACCACGCCCAACCCCGGCGAACCGCGCGAGCAAACCGATCCGTATAACACAGGGCTGGGTGATGAATCGATTGTCGGTTGGAAGGCGCAGGTGTGGCGCAGTCGCGATTTGGTGGACTGGCAGTCGTTGAACGCGCCCTTCACACTGAAGGACGGCATCTGGTTTGAAACGCAGCCGGAAGCCTTCGAGAAAACGCCGGAGAAGCTATGGTTCCTGTGGGCACCGGAGCTGCATTGGGTGGATGCGATGAAGCGATGGGCGCTGGTGCACACCAGTCCCTCGCCCGTGCAGGGGGCCAACCTGGCTTTGTCCGCCGGACCGGAGGTGAAGGGGCCGTGGTCGAATCCGATGGGCGCGGCCATTGGTCGGCGTCACGATCCCTCGCTGTTCAAGGATGACGATGGCACTTGGTGGTTGATCTGGGGTGCCACGACGATTGCGCCGTTGAAGAGCGATTTCAGCGGGTTTGCCGGAGAGCCGGTGGAGATTGGACCGACGGGTGAGGCGGCGAAGATGGGGCACGAGGGCTGCCTGATTCGGAAGATCGAGGGCAAGTACGTGCTGTTTGGCACGGGCTGGTCCACGGGTGAAATGCGGCGCGGCAGCTACAATCTCTATTACGCCACAGCGGATCAAATCACCGGCCCCTACAGTGAGCGGCAGTTTGCCGGGCGCTTCCTTGGCCATGGCACGCCCTTTCAGGACGACCAGGGCCGCTGGTGGTGCACGGGCTTTTACAATGGCAATGTGCCGCCGCTGCCGCGGGAGGGCATCGAGTCCAGCGATCTCCGCGCGACGGCGCAAACCATCAATCCACGCGGCACCACCCTGGTGCCGATGGAAGTTAGCCTAACACCCGATGGCAAACTCCACATTCGCGCCAAAGACCCGGCCTACGCGGTGCCGGGTCCCGATGAGGCGCAGAACTTCCATTGATTCCCTTTTGATGAAACGATTGATCCCCCGACTGGCGGTGGCGGCTTTTCTCGGCGCAGGATGCGCGCGCGCGGCGGACGATCGTTTTCTGCGCTGGGGTGACCAGGGCGACGGCACCTACGCCAATCCCATTTTGAACGGCGACTTTGCGGACTCCGATGTCGAGCGCACCGACGACGGCTGGTGCATGATCACTTCCACCAATCATCTGTCTCCGGGCATGACGATCTTGGAGTCGAAGGATTTGATCAACTGGCGCTACACCGCGCACGCCATTCCCACGTTGGGCTGGCGGCCGGAGTATCAGTGGAGGCAGATGAACGGCTACAGTTGGGGAGTGTGGGCCGGGGATCTGGCGCACCGCGATGGCGAATGGTTGTGCTACCAAATGGACATTCGCTCCGGCCTGTATGTCACCCGGGCCAAGGAGCTGGCCGGTCCCTGGTCGGAGCCGGTGTGCCTGCTGGAGTACCAGGAGGGCACCGATCCCGCCGTTTATTTTGATGAGGAGCGGCATGAAGCCTGGCTGGTGATGAATGCGGGCCGCGTGGAGCCGGAGCGTCGGGACTCGCCCAATCAGTTGAAACTGTTCCGCCTGTCCTGGGAGGGCGACCGGCTGCTGGATGCGGGGCGGGTGGTGTTTTCCGGCACGGGTGTGGAGGCCGCCAAGCTGCATCGCTTCGACGGACGCTGGTGCCTGATGGCCATCGAGTGGCGCGGCACCGGCCGGGAGCGCGATCGCAAGCAGTTGTTCCTGCGCTCCACCACGGACTCGATTTACGGTCCGTATGAGTCGCGCGTCGTATTCGAGCGGGAGAGGGTGGAGGATCACTCGGCCTGCCAGGGGTCGCTCATTGAGGCTCCTGATGGCCGCTGGTGGTACCTGCATCAGTTGGTGCAAAATGCGGACCCCATTTTTCAGGGCAGGCCGCAGTGCCTGCAGCCGGTCGAATGGATCGACGGCTGGCCGATGATCGGGCGTGATGTCGATGGTGACGGCATTGGAGAGCCGGTGTGGCGGCACGAGAAACCTATGCCCGGTGCGCCGGCGCTGGTGATGCAAACTTCCGATGAGTTTGAGTCGCAAAACTTGGGACCGCAGTGGAATTGGAATCATGATCCGCGCGTGGAGCGGTTCTCACTGACAGAGCGGCCGGGATTTCTCCGGCTCACGGCGTCGAAGCCGGTGATGGAGGTGCCGCGCGAGCGCATGAAGGCCGCGTTTTGGGGGGCACCGAACACGCTTTCCCAGCGGCACCTCGGCATCGGCACCACCTGCTGGGAGGCGAGGCTGGAAGTGGCGGGTTTGCGGGCGGGCAGCCGCGCCGGGATCTGCCATTTCTCCGGGCCCTTCCGCAAGGATGACGGGCAGTACGCGCTGCTCGGGGTGCGCGGAAAGCCGGACGGAAGCCGCGAGCTGTTCTTTGAGTGGCCGGGAGAAAAGGGCGTGCTCGCGCCGCTGGAGTCGCCCCAGGTGTTTCTGCGATGTGCGACCGACTTTGACCGCGCGGTGTTTTCCTGGAGCACGGACGGCGATCATTGGACGGAGGTGCCGCAGGTTTACAAGTTGTGTTTTGGCAATTGGCGCGGCACCCGGCCCGGCGTGTTTTGTTGGAATGACAAAACGGACGACCCGCAGCGGGCGGGCTTTGTTGACATCGACTGGATTCATTACACACCTTCACCCCACTAAAACCGAATCGAACCTGAACGAGAGTGTTCTCGCCTTGGTCCCGTGTCCCCCCTTCTTTGAGATGATGGCTCGAATTTTGACGTTGTTGGTTTGGAGCGCGGCACTCGCTGTCTCACCGGCCCAGGTGCCCGCGGCCACCTTCAATCGCGCGCCGCTGGCGGAGAAACCGTACACGGAGCTGCCGCTCGGTGCGATCACACCGGAGGCCTGGCTGCGCGATGAGTTGGAGCGCATGGCGGCGGGCATGACGGGTCATTTGGACGAGTGGTATCCGGAGGTTTGCGGGCCGCGCAATGCCTGGCTCGGCGGCGATGGCGACACCTGGGAGCGCGGGCCGTATTGGATCGATGGCTTGTATCCGCTGGCTCGGTTGCTGAAGGACGAGACGCTCATCGCAAAGGCGATGCCGTGGATCGAGTGGACGCTGGCCAACCAGCGCGACAACGGCCAGATCGGACCCCGCGCCACCAGGGACGAGGACCGCACGCGACCACCGCCGGAGGGCGCGCAATTGGCCAATCCCGACGATTGGTGGCCGCGCATGGTGATGCTCAAGATTTTGCAGCAGCACTACCTGGCCACCGGTGACCCGCGGGTGATCGACTGCCTCACGCGCTACTTCCGCTATCAATGGAAGGAGCTGCCCAAGCGCCCGCTGCATGATCCCAACAATCCGAAATCCGGCTCCTGGTGGGCGGCGCAGCGCGGTGGCGACAACCTCATGGTGGTGCTCTGGCTCTACAATGTGACGGGCGATGCGTTTTTGCTCGAGCTGGCGGAGCGGATCCACCAGCAGACGGTGCCCGTGGTGGATTGGTTTCGTCCGGGTCCGCAAAACCGGGTGGTGCGCCGCGCCGACCGCTTCGGTCATCGCGAGGCGCTGCACTGCGTGAACCTGGCGCAGATGATGAAGACGCCGGTCATTCGCTGGCAGCAGGACGCGGATCCGCGCTCGCTCGACGCCGTGGAAAATGCCTTTGCCGACATCCGCCTGCATCACGGCCAGCCGCACGGCCTCTATGGTGGCGACGAGCAAATGCACGGTGACGCGCCGGACCGTGGTTCGGAATTGTGCTCGGCCGTGGAGATGATGTTCTCGCTGGAAAAGATGTTTGAAATCACCGGCGACACCCGCCACGCCGACCGCCTGGAGAAGGTGGCCTTCAATGCGCTGCCGACCCAGGTCACCGACGACTACCGCGGCCGCCAGTATTTCCAGCAAACCAATCAGGTGCAGGCGACTCTGGGTGACCGCGACTTTTTCAACGACCGCGGCGTGCGGGTGATCTACGGGCTGCTCACCGGTTATCCCTGCTGCACGTGCAACCTGCACCAAGGCTGGCCAAAGCTGACCCAGCACACCTGGATGGCGTCGAAGGACGGCGGCCTCGCGCTGGTGGTGTGGGCGCCGACATCGGTGAAGGCGAAGGTGGGGGACGGACGTGAGGTGGCGGTGAGACTGGAGACCGGTTATCCCTTCAAGGAGCGCAGCACACTGACGATCACTTGCGAAGGGGAGGTGGCCTTTCCCCTGCATCTGCGCATTCCCGGATGGTGCCGGGGTGCGGAGATCGAGGTGGCGGGTGAACGCCAGCCGGTGCCCGATCCGGGAACCATGCTGGTGCTGAACCGCACTTGGAAAAACGGCGACACCGTGCAGGTTAGGTTTCCCATGCCGCTGCAAACCTCCACTTGGTATGGCCGCAGCACGGCGATCGAGCGCGGGCCGCTGACCTATGCGCTGGATGTGCCGACGCAGTGGACGGAGGTGAAGGGCGAGCTGCCGGAGGGCGTGCCCGCCGGGGCCATGCATCGCGGTCACTACGAGGCCACTCCGACCGGCGCGTGGAACTACGCGCTGCCGGAGAGCGTGGTGAAAGACCCGCGCGAGCAGGCGCGGTTCGAGATCGCCGAGACGATCCCGCTGAATCCGTGGACCTCCGAGTCGGCACCGGTGCGCATTCACACGAAGGGCGTGCGGCTTCCCTACTGGACGATGAACCGCCACTCTGCCGCGCTGCCGCCTCTGAGTCCGGCGGAGACGCCGCCCGATGCGGTGGAGGAAGAGATCACGCTGATCCCGTATGGCGCCACCACCCTGCGCATCGCGGCGTTTCCTTCACTGGGAAAAACCCGGAACTAACACAAGATTGAACATGGGAATCTTGAAACAGGCGGCTTGGATCCTGTGGGTTTGCGCCTATGCGACGGCGTCGGAACGACCTAACATCGTGCTCATCCTGGCGGATGACATGGGGTATTCCGATTTGGGATGTTATGGTGGTGAAATCGACACGCCAAACCTGGACCGGCTCGGCGCCAACGGCTTGCGGTTCACCGATTTTCACAACGCGGCGCGCTGCTGCCCGACACGGGCGAGTTTGCTGACCGGCCTCTACCCGCACGAAACAGGCGTGGGGCACATGGTGTATGAGGACTTGGGCGAGGGCTACCTGGGCCATTTGAACGACCGCTGTGTGACCCTGGCCCAGGTGCTGGCTGCCGCGGGGTATCAGACGCTGATGTCGGGCAAGTGGCATGTTGGTGGTCCCTATGCGCCGACGCAGCCGGAGCTGTGGGAACCGGGCGCACCCGGCCATCCCACGCCGTTGACGCGTGGCTTTGAGCGTTTCTTTGGCACCTTGGAGGGCGCGGGCAGTTTCTTCCATCCGTATACGGTTATGCGTGGCAGTGACACGGAACCGGCGCAATTCATCCACGGCAGCCACGGTCAGGTGGTCGATCCCGATTTCTACTACACCGATGCCATCAGTGATAACGCCTGCACCATGATCGAAGAATCTGTTAGTGACGAGAAACCCTTCTTCCTCTACCTCGCCTACACCGCGCCCCATTGGCCGCTCCACGCGCTGCCCGACGATATCGCCAAGTACCAGGGGCGCTATCGCAAGGGTGGGTGGGACGCGCTGCGCACGGCGCGTCACGAAGAGCTAAAGGGCATGGGCATCCTCGACCGCAAGTGGGAGATCTCGCCGCGCGATGAAACCGCCCCGGCGTGGCAGGACGCGCCCGACCACGACTGGGAAGATCTACGCATGGCCGTCTATGCCGCCCAGATCGACCGCATGGATCAGGGCGTGGGGAAAGTGGTCGAGAAGTTACGTGCGCTCGGGCAACTCGACAACACGCTCATCATGTTCCTTTCGGACAACGGTGGCTGTGCCGAGTTTCTGCAAGAAGATGGTGCAGGGTTGCAACGCTACGCCTATCACACCGCCGACGGCACGCCAATCCGCGTCGGTAACTTCCGCGACCGGCAACCGGGCGGATCAGACACCTTTATGAGCTACGACCTGCCCTGGGCCAATGCTTCCAACGCACCCTTCCGTCTTTACAAACACTGGGTGCACGAAGGGGGCATTTCGACGCCGCTGATCATCCATTGGCCCGATGGGATCCAGAATGGCGGTCGCATTGAACACACGCCCTGTCATCTCATCGACATCATGGC
>JAGRPD010000657.1 GCA_020439875.1 Verrucomicrobiales bacterium | reverse complement strand
GCCGCGGTGGCAAAGACGTCCTCAATCGCACCCTGCGCGGTTTGCAAAACTGCCTGGACGCCCGCCTCCTCACCGGCGTGGCCACCAGCCTGTGCAAAACCAACATCGATGACCTCCTCAGCCGCCAGTGGCTGCAAAAGCTCATCGATCTCGGCGTCCACTACACCTGGTATCACACCTACCGCCCCGTGGGACCGCAGATCAACGAGCAGCTCGCCCTCACGCCGGAGCAAGTCACCCGAGTGCGCCGATTTGTCACCTCCATGCGCGCCGAGATGCCCATCGCCATCGTCGATGCCTATTACGACCACGACGGCAAGGCCCTCTGCCCCATGGCCACCGGCATCAGTCATCACGTCGGCCCCACCGGCGGCGTCGAGCCCTGTCCGATCATCCAATTCGCCACCGACAGCGTCCGCACCGACCGCGATCTGTTCGAGGTCTTGACTCAGTCAGGCTTTTTGAAGGACTTTCGCGAAACCGCCGCTCGTCACACCCGAGGCTGCATCGTGCTGGAGCGTCCCGACTTGGTCAAAGACCTCGCCGAACGGCATGGGGCCCGCGACACCACCCTTCGGCAGCAAGCCATGGCTGAGGTCCAGAGCATGAGGCCGCGCACCAGTCAGTGGCGCGAGGAGGAGCAGATCCCGGAAAAACACTGGATGTACCGGATCGCCAAACGCTTCTTCTATCATGACTTCGGCGTCTATCGGGATCTCGATCCCGCCGCGCATTCGCCCGGCGCGTAAGCGAGAGATGGACGTGAAAGTGGCGCACCCGGCAGGGGTCGAACCTGCGACCAGCGGATTAGAAATCCGCTGCTCTATCCACTGAGCTACGGGTGCGTGACACCGCCTGAGCGGAAGGTCATTGTAGCGCCGAAGTCCGCCGAGGAAAGTGAAACCTCAAGCGCATCGATGCCCTCGCCGACAGTTCCCACGCCGCCGCCCTCTGTAGATGGCCGCATTGAGGCCAAAGCCTTGGGGACGCGAAGGAGAGAGCTTCTCGGGCACGTGCCCCGATGGCGGAGCGAGGCGTGGGCACAGCCGACGCGGCCGATGGTCCCTTCCATAAGGCCATGGGTGACAAGCCCGCGCCGACGTTGCATTCTAACGGCCATGTCCTACCCCAGCGCTCTTCAAGAACTGATCGATTTCTTCGAGGGATTGTCGGAAGGCGAGCGACGTGAAAACTTGATTGGCCTAGCGGAAAACGCGTCGTCATTTCGTCCCGAGCCCGGGGAGAGCTTCGATTTGACGGATGTTCGAAAGGATCAAGGATGCACGGACACGGTGGGGTTGTTTCTGCGGGTGGAGGCAGGAGGACGGGTCCACTTTGCGGTGGAATTGGGGCCCAAGGTTCAGACGCTGACTCGGGCGATGACGACCCTGCTGTGTCGGGGTCTCAATGGAGCGACCCTGGAGGAGGTGCTGGAGATTTCGCCCGACTTTGTACCACGTTTGATTGGAGAGGAATTGGTGAGATTGCGCAGCCAGACGGTGTACTATGTCTTGTCTCGCATGAAGCAGGCAGCAGCCGAAGCGCGGCGTGGTGAGCGTTCTTTTTTGACTGACGAAACCTGATGCCCAGGAGTAGGGCGTCGCTCGCTCCCTGCCACCCCACGACCGAACGTCAGCTCAGAAGAGGCCAGGCTCCTTTCGGCGCGCGTCGGCGAGTGGTGCTCGATCTCTCC
>JAGRPD010000656.1 GCA_020439875.1 Verrucomicrobiales bacterium | reverse complement strand
GCACTCGGCGTGGCTTTCCAGCCACCGCGCCAGCGAGAGCGTGCTGTCACGCTTGTTCAGCGTGACGTAGGTGGCGTCGTTGCTGAACAACATAATGTCGGCGTTGTTGGCTTTGAACAACGTCGCCGCAAACAGCGATCCGATTTTCATCGGACGACCGCTCATCGAGCCGGAACCATCCAGCGCCACCAAGGTGCGCCCAGGAAAGGATGGCACGTTGGCCAGCGAGAGATCCACCGCATCGCTGATCGCCGCCAGGGCATCGGCGGCACGCGGCAGCGTGGTCGCCTGCACGGCCTCCAGAGCGGTGAGAAAACGAAACGGCAACACCAGCGATTTGCGGATCAGCCGCTCGTTGCACAGCATCGCCAGGGCGTCATCCACGGCATCCGGCGCATTGGCCAGGATGTTGCGCAGATTGCGCAGCAGCGCGAAGTAACCGAGCTTGCGGGAGCGAATCAGATCGGTCCAGGCATCGCGTTTGAGAGCGGCCAGATCTTCCTCGCTCTCCGCCGCGGCACCGGCCTGCGTCAGCTTGGTTTCCCAAGTTTCCGCAGGTGCCAGTTCTCCGCGAACCAGCTTGCCCAGCGCCTCCGTGGCGGGCGGGTGAACCAGATTCACCACGTCCACCAGCGACAGTTCCGCACGCTCTTTGCGATACTTGGCGAGCTGATGCTCGTCAAAGCGTGCCAGCGCCCGGCCGAGTCCCTTTTTGAGGGAATTCGGAATGACTTTGCCATGGCTCTGACGGTAGCAGGCCAGGATTTCAATCACGTCATCGGGACGATGCACGACGCGGTCGTGGAAGGGCGCGGTCCAGGACTCGCCCTTGACCGCCTTCGCGATCTCCGCCGCAACCAGGTGGGACACGGAACGCATGCCTGCCTGAGTGCGGGCGTAGATGGCCGCTTTGGCGACAAAGCGCTTGTCGGAGATCGAGCCGACCAGTTCACGCACGCGGCGGACAGTCGCCTGCGCGCTGCGATAGTGGCTGTCCTGTAGCGTGGACGTCAGCAGGATGGAGGCGAGTTCCAATTTGGGCGTCTCAACGAACGCCTCGCCACCGGCGAGGTTCTGCGTGTCACCGCGCGGACGTTTTTTGAGGAAGTTGAATTTCATAGTGAGGTTGGATTGAAATGCGGAGAAAAGGCGCCGGGGAAACCGGTCCGTGATGGACCGTCTGATGCTCGTTGGAGCGCTTCAGATCCCGAAGTAGCCCCGGCTTCACTACCGCATGGGTGGATTTCTTTTTGGGAAGGGATTTGGGGAGGAAAGTGACCCGGGTTTTAGAAAGCCGCTGCCCAGAGGCATCGGCTTTCCAACTGCTCTACCACTGAGCTAAAAGCCCGTTTGCACAGGCAATGCCGGATTCGAACCGGCGACCAGTCGTTTTCAAGACGAAGTAACCCGAGTCTCACTGCCCCAAAAGAGGTGTGGTGCAACCGTCCCGGTCGCACTCAAAAGGGATTTGCGGAGAAAGGTGAACGGAGAACATGCGTCCGGTCGCCCGGACACATTGGCGGGATTCGCACCCGCTACCAATGGAGTAGAAGTCCACTGCTCTACTTGGATGAGCTACGAAGTAACTCCGTTCTCACTGCCGCAAAGGGAAGGACATCGAGACGAACCCGATGCCGAAAATGGTGAGCCTGCGGGGATTTGCACCCCGCTCTGCCGGTTAAAAGCCGGCTGCTTCGCTGCCAAAGCTTCAGGC
>JAGRPD010000655.1 GCA_020439875.1 Verrucomicrobiales bacterium | reverse complement strand
TCCGCCCGGGTAAACTCCACCTGTTTGGTCTCGCGATCCATCAAGGTCACAGCCCGCGGCAGCGTGTAGAGATGGAAATCATCAAACGCCTTCTCCGTGACCTCAGCCTCGACCATGGGTGCCGCCATGGCATACATCTCCCGGCCCGCCCGAGGCATTCTTTGAGGTGGAGCAACCCGAGCCACGTCACCCGCCAGCAGCTTGATGTTCGCCTCCTCAAACGTCTTGCCACAATGGTTGTTCACCGACACCCAGCCCACCCAATCGAAGGTCTCCCCCTGCTCCGGCAGCACCAGATTGTAGTCCGCACTCCATGACAATCCGCCCGTCAGATAAGCCAATTCCGCCTCCCCCTTCACCGCTGCGGGTGCCTGCAACTGCCAGCTCAGCGTCGGCTGCAAAATGGTGTTGTCTCCCAACGAATCAAACAACGGTTGACCCGGCAGATCAAACCTCAGTTTTCCGTCCATCTCGATGATCGGCTGAGGATCACCCGCACGCACGATCTTGCCGCGCTGAACCACCGTCTTCCCCTCGCCCACGGGAACTTCAAAATCGATCTCCTTCCCCTCAAACAACTTCAGCAACAACGCCTGATCGGCAGGATCATTGCGATAGCTCTGCTCCAAAATCCGAAACACCATCTGACCCGTTGGATCTCGCAAAATCACCGATTCAGGCTCCAGCAGAGCCGTCGCTCCGGAATAGGTAAGTTCATGCGAGCCCTCCGCCAGATCCAAGTTCACCCGATCTCGCACCACCGCAAAGTCCTCATTATAAATCGTCAACGCAGGCTGTGCTGCCGCGACCGAGGCGAATCCAGACATCAAAAGAAAAGTCTTCATATCAAGGTGCATCACGACGAGCAAGGTGACTTTCTTGGGACAAAAATCAAGAGCCCGATGAAAGACCGCCGCGATCCTCAACCCGCGATGGAATTTCATCAACCTGTTGCCCACAGCCCCGTTCTCCTCCCAACCTCTGCCCGAAGTACCGGATGTTCGCGCTTGCGTCGTTAGGGAACAATCGTCACCGGGGTGCCCACGGCCGTTTCACCGTAGAGCGTTTGCGCCATCACTTGAGGCAGCCGGATGCAGCCATGGCTGGCGGGAAACCCAGGGTTCGGAATGGGGCCGGCGTGCATGCCCACCCCGCTCCAAGTAAGCCGCATCCAATAGGGCATGGAGGCACCAAGGAACGAGCCGCCACTCGGGATGGCATGCACTCCCTGGGTGGCGTCACTGCGCACCACCTTGCCACTGGAATTGAGCATCACCCCGTATTTGCCCGACCTCTTATCGACCTGCTTTTCCAAGATGCTGAACGACCCAGTGGGCGTGCGATGCGAACTCGTTCCAGTGGCCACGTAAGACCAGCCGACACGCTCGCCGTTTTTGAAGAAGTAGGCCTTTTGTTCGCTGAGATCGACCGTCACCGAAAGCGGACCCGACACCAGCTCCCCAGCCCACCCAAAGAGCGGAAGTTCGCCGCCTTCAGTGGGTCGAACCACTATCGCCTTCCGAACCTCCACCGGGCGCAACGTCCAGCGATTTGGAAGAGCGCATTGAGTGAGGGTCAGCCAGGTCAAGGCGATCAAAACGAAGCGAAGCAGGTGCATGGTGAGATCAGGGGAAACGGGCTCCTTCATGGCGCACGGAGTCCCGAGAGAAAAGCCTGCGTTTGCAGAAAAGGAGAGATTCCCTTCACTGAGTTCTTTGGTTGTGGAAATTTGATCCAGGACGATTCGCCAAGCCTCCATCGGGGATGACTCGCATCACCGCGCTCAATGCTTCAACCCGGATGTCGTTGTTGCAGCGACCAAATCCGACGCCGAACCACTCAGAAAAGCTCATCTCAATCAACGACGCGGAACGCCGCCCAGAGACAGACGAGATTTCACACCAGACCCGAGAGACCACGCACACCGCCCAATTCCCCCCATTTTTCACCCCCCATCTTTTACCATAAATCAGGCATCCATCCAACCCACCTTCCTCTCGTGTGAAGTGTCCGTTTCATGAAAACATCATCAACTCCCCCCAAGGAAAACTCACGTTTTCCTCTACACCCACCGACAAGATCCCCCTCACCTCCCTGAGCCGAGGCCCGCTTCAAAAACACAACTT
>JAGRPD010000076.1:1877-6079 GCA_020439875.1 Verrucomicrobiales bacterium | reverse complement strand
CCTGCGGAGGATGTGTATGCCCTAGGAGCCGTGGTTTACGAGATGTTATCCGGCAGCCCGCCACAGGGTTTTTGTGAGCCTCTCGCAACCCGCCAGCCGGAACTCGCCGCTGTGGATGCCTTTTTGGCGTCTGCTTTGGCGCGG
The DNA here is from genome assembly GCA_020439875.1 of Verrucomicrobiales bacterium. GTDB lineage: Bacteria > Verrucomicrobiota > Verrucomicrobiia > Verrucomicrobiales > Verrucomicrobiaceae > JAGRPD01. The sequence goes on along the minus strand of JAGRPD010000076.1, from coordinate 5,935 downwards.
GATCCCGCTCGGCGTCCGGCGACGGTGGATGCCTTTTGGTCGGGGCTGTGTGAGGCCGTGCAGTCTGTGGCACCGGGTTCAGAACCAGCGTCGAGCGTACCGTCGCCGTCCACAGACAGCTTGGGCAAATCTCCCCGCACACTGTGGTTGCTTCTTTTGCTGGGGCTGACCTTTTTCTTTTTTCAGACCGTGCTCATTGGGCTCTCTCCCGAGGAACAGTTCTCTTTCCCCGCTGGTCCTGGGCACAAGCTCTACGACACCGCCATGGCTTTGACGGTGCTCAATGCCGTCTTTCTCGCGGCCTGGAGTGTGATGGTCCGGCGAGCTTGGAGTGCCTGTCGCAGTCACCCTGATGCGCCGGAGTGCGCCACGGTCTGGCTGTGCTATTTGCCCATCATCATTGGCATCGTGACCATCGTCTATCTCGCCGTGTCGGACTGAGCTTTGCTGGGGAAAAGGGTGCCGCTGCCTCCAACCTTTGCAGCGGCACCCTCCTGTCCTGGGACCGATCGTTGGTCAAAGAATGTTTACCGTTTTGTCCCATCAATGTTACATTGTAGCTTATAAAAGTCGCGCCATGGCTTCAACCTCCTCTTCTCCAAGCATGCCGCCTACTCGGTGGGATTGGCTGGAGCAGTTGCGCTCCTGCGGGGGCGATAGCGCGGAGGCCCGGCGGGCTTTGGCTCTGCTCTGTGAGGGCTACTGGTACCCCGTCTATGCGCGGCTGCGGAGTCAGGGTTGGTCTCGTGAGCAGGCGGAAGATCTGACTCAGGGATTTTTCGAAAAGCTGCTGCGAACCCGTGCTTTTGAACGGGCCGATCCCTCCCGAGGTCGCCTCCGGGCTCTGCTCATCACCGCTCTAAATCGGCACGTCAGCAGCGTCGTCGGTGCCGAGCGTGCCCTGAAGCGTGGCGGTAGTGAGCGCATCGACCTCCCCATCTTTAGCGGCACGGACTGGGCCGAGGACCGCTTCCTGGCGGAGCCTCAGGTGCAGCATCCTGATCCCACTCCCGATATCGCCTTCAACCGCCGTTGGTGGGCGCTCATTCTGGAAAAGGCCCAGCGCAATCTTGCGGCTGACTTCGCTCGGCGGAATCGATCCGTCGTTTTCACGGCTCTCTGGCCTTTCCTGGAAGATAGCCGCCCAGGCGGGGTCACGCTGAAATCCACTGCGGCTCAGATCGGCATGGGCGAGACCGCTCTTCGTGTCGCCCTGGCACGTCTCCGGCGGCAGCTCGCGGAGGAGGTCCGCCAGATCGTGGAGCGCACCACGGGCAGTGCCGAGGCCGCCGAGGAGGAGTTGAAGGAGTTTCAATAGCGCTTTAGGCGATATTTAATAACTCCTTCATTTTGAACGGAATTGACTACATTTTGAGAAGGGACTCGAAAATGAGTCTCATCGCTGCTTTTTGACGCGAAAATAAAATTATCGGCGTGGAACCCTGGAAGGGCCTTGATTCTACCCTGGGCGGACACAACCCCTGGGAAAAAAAACTTGGAGGACCACAAGATCTTGTGCATCCTACCAACCGCGACGGCTACATCTGGTATTTACAACGGCCATAGCCAATCGCTTACAGTTTCGGTAAATTCGATCCCCTTTGACCCCCTTCACCCCTTCCGCTCCATGGAAAAAATCTTCAAAATCGGCAATTCTGAGTTTCATCTGGATCAATCCAAGGCTGAGGAAGCCTTCGCCGCCAAGAAAGTCATCAACGGCCGCGAGACCATGGCCTTCAACCTCCTGCCGCTGAAGTACCAGTGGGCCTACGAGCTCTATCGCCTGATGAAGGCCAACCACTGGGAGCCGGAGGACATCCAGATGCAGAAGGACGTGGAGCAGTGGCGCTCCGACCAGATCACCGAAAACGAGCGCTGGATCATCATGATGGGCATCGGCTACTTCTCCGCCGCCGAGGGCATCGTGGGCGACAACATCCTGCACGTCGTGCGGGAGCTGGTCACCGCCCCTGAGCTGAAGCTGGTGCTGGGCCGTCACGCCCACGAGGAAAACATCCACGCCGACAGCCTGCTTTACATGATCAGCTCCCTGGGCATCAACCCGCACGAGTGCGAGGCCATGTTCGAGCAGATCCCCACCATCGTCAAAAAGAACGCCTTCGTCACCCGCCACACCCTGCCGTTGCGCGGCGATGTGGACATGACCCTGCTGGCCAACAAACAAGCCCTCGCCAAAAACATCTTCGTCTTCGGCCAGTGCATGGAAGGCACCCAATTTTACGGCCTCTTTGGCATGGTGCTCAGCCTTTACCGGCAGAACAAGTTTCCCGGCATCGGCCAGATGTTCCGCTACACCCTGCGGGATGAGTCCAACCACATTGAGCTGTGCCGCAACCTCTTCATGGACCTCATCGAGGAAAACCAGGACATCTGGACCGCCGAGTTTCGCGAAGACCTCGTCAACACCATGCGCGAGGCCGTTTCCACGGAAAAAGAATTCATCCGTGACTGCCTGCCCGTCAACGCCGTCGGCCTCAGCGCCGAGGAGTTTGAGCGCTACATTGACTACATCGCCGATCGCCGCTTGCAAGGCTGTGGCCTGCCCCCGATGAACCCCGGTGTCACCAATCCGCTGCCCTGGCTGGCCGAGATGATGGACATCCGCAAGGAGCAAAACTTCTTCGAAGGCAAAGTCACCGACTACCAAAAAGCTTCCTCTCTCATCATCAGCTCGGACGACGACCTGTAACTCGTCCTCCACCTCCCCTCTCCCTCCCCCCGTTCCCCCGGGCTCGCCGAAACGCACTTCGGCGCGTCTGCCTCGCATCGACCCTCCGCCACACCTCAACCCCGTCCTTCACCCGCACCATGATCCGCCACCTCCTTCACGAAGACGCCGAGCTCAAACGCTACGTGCAGACCCCCAAAGATCAAAAACCCCAGTTCGAGTGGAGCGCCCTCGCTGCCGTCTCGGGGGAGGGCAATCCCTCCCGCATCAAAGTCCGCGTCGGCGAAGACGAGCGCGACTTTGACGTCGGAGAAATCGCCGACACCGTCGGCGGAGCCATCACCGACCTCCTGCTCGCCCGTCAGCGGGAAAAAGAAATCTACACCGACGAAAATCGCCGCCTCGTCAAAGTCATCTCCCGCGCCGTCACCTCTGATCTCGCCGCCCGCGCCGCGCGTGGCGACGGCATCCCCGCCATCTCCGCCCGCGAGATCAACGAAGTCATTGAGCAGGCCCTCGTCCGTCACAACGCCCACGACGTCGCCCGCAGCCTCGCCGAGCGCCGCAAGCAGGATGGCCTCAGCACCGAAGGCAACCTCCCCTCACCCCTGATGATGTCCACCAAAGTCATCCGCCGCAACGGCCAGCTCGTACCCTGGAATCACGACAAGATCGAGATCGCCGTCCGCAAGGCCTTCCTCAGTCTCGAACTCGACTCCACCCCCGCCGTCGGCATCGCCGAAGCCGTCAGCAAATCCATTGCCGACGAAGGCAAACAATTCGTCCACATCGAGGACGTGCAAAACCTCGTCGAAGAAGAACTCATGCGTCAGGGCTTCTTCAAAGTGGCCCGGTCCTACATCGAGTACCGCGCCGCCCGCCGCGGCCAGCGGGAGCTGGAAGACATCCAGCAGGCTCAGGCCGTCGAAGAAGACTCCGATCAGCAGTCCCTCATCCTCGTCAAAAAATCCGCCACCGACACCTATCTCTGGGACGGCCAGGACCTCAAAAAACGCATCGACTTCGCCTCCCTCGGTCTCGACCTCTGCCTCGACCGCAACCAGATCGAGATGGAATTGCGCCGCTCCATCTTTGCCGAGATCACCCAGGAGGCCCTCAAAACCACCATCATCCTCAATGCCCGCACCTTGATGCAGGAAGACGCGGACTTCGCCAAGTTCGCCGCCCGCATCCTCCTCTCCTACATTTACGAAGAGGTGCTCGGCTGGGACATCGTCAAAGACGGCATCGAAGCCCTGCCCGCATTCCACCGCCGCGCCTTCCGCCGCAACCTCGCCCGCGGCATCGAAATCGAGCGCATCGACCCCAAGCTGCTCGAGTACGACCTCGACAAACTCGCCGACGCCCT
>JAGRPD010000076.1:0-1798 GCA_020439875.1 Verrucomicrobiales bacterium | reverse complement strand
GCCAAACCCTCCCGCCGCCTCGAGTGCCCGCAGCTCTTCTGGATGCGCGTCGCCATGGGCCTCTGCCTCGGTGAAAAGGAAGACCGCGAAGACCGCATCATCTCCCTCTACCGCCTCTACAAAGGCCGCCGCTTCTGCTCCTCCACCCCCACCTTGTTCAACTCCGGCACCCTGCACTCTCAGCTTTCCTCCTGCTACCTCTACAAGGTGGATGACAGCATCGAGTCCATCATGCTGCGCGGCATCGCAGAAAACGCCTTCCTCTCCAAATGGGCCGGCGGCCTCGGCGGCTCCTGGACCGCCGTCCGCGGCACCGGTGGCTACATCAAAGGCACCAACGGAGAAAGCCAAGGCGTCATCCCATTCCTCAAACTCCACAACGACCAACTCGTCGCCGTCAACCAAGGCGGCAAACGCCGCGGCTCCGGCTGCGCCTACCTCGAAGTCTGGCACAACGACATCCAGGACTTCCTCCAACTCCGCGTCAACACCGGTGACGAACGCCGCCGTACCCACGACCTCAACACCGCCAACTGGATCCCCGACCTCTTCATGAAACGTATGGAGCAGCGCGGCAATTGGACCCTCTTCCGCGCCAATGAAGTCAGTGATCTGCATGACCTCTACGGCAGCGCCTTCGAGACCCGCTACGAGGCCTATGAAAAAATGGCTGAGGAAGGCAAAATCTTCGGCCGCAAAATCGCCGCCATTGACCTGTGGAAACTCATGCTCAAAGCCATCTTTGAGACCGGGCATCCCTGGATGACCTTCAAAGACCCCTGCAACGTCCGCAGCCCTCAGGACCACACCGGCGTCATCCACAGCTCCAACCTCTGCACCGAGATCACCCTCAACACCAGCGCCGAGGAAACCGCCGTCTGCAACCTCGGCTCCATCGTCATCGACAACCACCTCCTGCCCGATGGTGGCATTGATCACGACAAATTGCACGACTCCATCCGCACCGCCGTGCGCATGCTCGACAACGTCATCGACATCAACTTCTACCCCACCCAAGCCGCACGCACCGCCAACCAGCGCCATCGCCCCATCGGCCTCGGCGTCATGGGCCTGCAATACGCCCTCTATCGCAAAGGCATCCCCTTTGCCTCCAAAGAAGCCGTCGAATTCAACGACGAATTCATGGAAGCCGTCGCCTACTACGCCTACGAAGCCTCCTGCGAACTCGCTGCCGAACGCGGCACCTACTCCACCTACAAAGGCTCCAAGTGGGATCGCGGCCTGCTCCCCCAAGACACCCTCGACCTCCTCCAGCACGAGCGCGGAGAGCCCCTCGACGTCCCGCGCGGCGGTCGTATGGACTGGACCAATCTGCGGGAGAAAATCAAAAAGCATGGCATGCGCAACAGCAACGTCCTCGCCATTGCCCCCACAGCCACCATCTCCAACATCATGGGCAGCAGCCCCTGCATCGAGCCGCTCTTCACCAACATGTACACCAAGTCCAACCTCTCCGGAGAGTTCATGGTGCTCAATCCCTACCTCGTCCGCGACCTCAAAAAGCGCGGCCTCTGGACCAAAGAAATTCGCGGCAAAATCAAATACACCGACGGCGAACTCGAAAGCATCGAAGAAATCCCCATCGACCTCAAACGCAAATACGCCACCGCCTTTGCCGTCGATTGGTCCTGGGTCATCGACGCCGCCTCCCGCCGCCAGAAGTGGATCGACCAAAGCCAATCCGTCAATCTCTTCTACGGTGGCACCGAGCTGGCCGCCCTCTCCCACATGTATCGCGCCGCCTGGCGCAAAGGCCTCAAAACCACCTACTACCTCC
>JAGRPD010000654.1 GCA_020439875.1 Verrucomicrobiales bacterium | reverse complement strand
TTCGCCATTCGCCATTCGCCATTCGTCATTCGTCATTCGTCATTCGTCATTCGTCATTCGTCATTCGTCATTCGTCATTTCCCCACATGAACCTCCTCCCCCTCTCCGCCTTGCAGCACCTGCTCTTTTGCGAGCGCCAGTGCGCGCTCATCCATCTGGAGCAGGTGTGGGCGGAAAATCAGTTCACCGCCGAGGGGAATGTGATGCATGAAAAGGCCCACGACGGCCCGGACGAAACCCAACACGGCGTCCGCATCGTGCGCGGACTGCCTGTCAAATCCGAAACGCTCGGCCTCTCGGGCGAGTGTGATGTCGTCGAGTTTCACCGCGACGGCACCATCCTGCCCATCGAGTACAAACGCGGCAAACCCAAAAGTCACCGGGCGGACGAGGTGCAACTCTGCGCCCAGGCCCTGTGCCTGGAGGAGGTGCTTGCCGTGGCATCGGTTTGCAACCGATGGCCTCCCCCACTCCAGCCGCCGATTGAAAATCGATGCCACTTCATCCCGGAAGGCCGCCTCTTTTACGGCCAAACGCGCAGACGCAAGGACGTGGTTTTTGACGCCGAACTCCGCGCCCTCACCGTCGCTGCGGCGGAGCGCCTCCATGAGTTGATCGCGAGCCGCCGCACTCCGCCCGCCGTGTATGAAAAGCGCAAGTGCGAAGCCTGCTCCCTCAAAGACCTGTGCCTGCCACAGGCCATGCGATTTCAAAAAGGCACCGCCTCCTGGTTCGCCCGCCAATTGGCCGATCTGACAGCCCCACCTCCGCCGCAGCCTGTGTAAAGCCTTCCTCCGCGCCCCGATGCCACCCTCCCACCCGGGAAGACTCACGTCTTCCGCTACACCGCCTCCATCCCGATGCCGTCCTCCCACCCGGGAAGACTCACCTCTTCCGCTACATCGCCTCCATCCCGATGCCACCCTCCCACCCAGGAAGAGTCACCTCTTCCGCTACACCGCCTCCATCCCGATGACGACCCACGTCCCCCTCCACCGCGCCCCGGGAAGAGTCACCTCTTCCGCTACGCACAGCCCCTTCCCCGCGTGAGAAAACATCTCAACACCCTCTTCATCACGCTCGACGGCGCGTGGCTCGGCAAAGATGGCGAGGCCGTCATCGTGCGCCATGAGCACGAGACCAAACTCCGTGTTCCGCTGCACAACCTGGATGGCATCGTCGCCCTCGGTTGGGACATCTCCTGCAGCGCCCCCCTCATGGCCGCCTGCGCGGAAAAAGACGTCACCCTCTCCTTCTGCACCCCTTACGGCAAATTCCAGGCCGCCGTCCGCGGTTTCTCCAGCGGCAACATCCTGCTCCGCCGCGAGCAATACCGCCGCGCCGACGACGAAGCCGCCAGCCTCGCCATCGCCCGCCCCATGATCGCCGCCAAAATCATCAACCAACGCACCGTCCTGCTCCGCGCCGTCCGCGACCACGGCGGCGACGAGCGATCCGCCGCACTCAAGGCCACCTGCGCCGAACTCGCCTACAACGCCCAAGCCACCGCCAAAGTCACCACACTCGACAGTCTGCGTGGTCTGGAGGGCGATGCCGCCAAGCGCTACTTCGATGCCTTTCCCCACCTCATCACCCACCCCGCCTTCACCTTCCCCGGCCGCACCAAGCGCCCACCGACAGATCCCACCAACGCCCTCCTCTCCTTCCTCTACGCCATGCTCGCCCACGACTGCCGCAGCGCCTGCGAGACCGTCGGCCTCGACCCCCAATGTGGTTTCCTTCACCGCGACCGGCCAGGACGCCCCTCCCTCGCGCTCGACCTCATGGAGGAGCTGCGCCCCGTCCTCGCCGACCGTCTCGCCCTCTCCCTCATCAACCGCCAACAGGTCAAACCTAGCGATTTCCTGACCAAAGAAACCGGGGCCGTGGAAATGAAGGAAGCCACCCGCAAGACCGTCCTCATTGCCTACCAGGAGCGCAAGCAGCAGGAACTCGAGCACCCCTTCCTCGGAGAAAAAATCACCCTCGGCCTCGTCTGCCACCTCCAAGCCCGGCTGCTCGCCCGCCACCTTCGCGGCGATCTCGACGCCTATCCCGCCTTCCTTTGGAAATAACATCCTCGCCGCGTTTGCAAAAACGTGGCCTTGCCCAAGTCATGTACGTCCTCATCACCTACGACGTCGCCACCAGCACCCCCGGTGGCACCAAGCGACTCCGCCAAGTCGCCAAAGCCTGCCTCGATCACGGCCAGCGCGTGCAAAACAGCGTCTTCGAATGCAAACTCGACCCCGCCCAATTCACCCAACTCCGCGCCCGCCTGGAAAAAATCCTGGATACAGAACACGACAGCCTCAGGTACTATCACCTTGGCAACAATTGGGAAAAACGCGTGGATCACGTCGGTGCCAAACCCAGCTACAACATCGACGGTCCGCTGATCGTCTGACCCGCAGCAGGCAGAAAAATTTTCCTCCGCGAACCTCAAGCCCTCGGCTAAAGTCCGGGAGGTTCGCGCAAGGCAGAAACCCTTGAGCCACCGATCTTTGACAAAACACCGTTGGGAATCACCATCCCCAAACCTTCTCCAGCGACCCGGTTCGCGGAGCAAGGACAGCTTGTGCTTGGGACCAACCCATGCAAAAAAGTAGAGTCGCTCCCCACGCGGGAGCGC
>JAGRPD010000653.1 GCA_020439875.1 Verrucomicrobiales bacterium | reverse complement strand
TGAAAGGCGTCTTTTCCCAGCATCCAGGACACTGTTTGACCGCAGAGAACGATCATCGGCACGCTATCCATCTGCGCGGTCATCAGACCCGTCACTGTGTTACCTGCGCCAGGACCTGAGGTCACCAGCACGACGGCGGGCTTTCCGGTGGCGCGGGCGTAGCCATCGGCCATGTGCACGGCTCCTTGTTCGTGACGGACAAGGATGAACTTGATGTCGGTCTTGACGGTCTGCAGGGCATCGAAAATCGGGATCGCAGCTCCGCCGGAGTAACCGAACACGTACTCCACACCCAGATCATCCAAAGTTTTGATCAGGGCCTGAGCACCATCGAGTGGGGTTTTGTTCATGAGAGGATTAAAAATTGATGATTTCAGGAGAAAATGGGGTGAAATGCGATGAACGGCAAGTGAAAATTGGGTATTTTTGGAGGAAGTTGGATTTTTACCGGAGGTGGTGTTTCAAAAAGTGGCAAAAACGGGTCAAAAGATGCGAGGAAAATTTTTTTCTTGTAAAATGATTCCAAATGAACATTTCGCCCATCGTTGAGTCAAAAAGTATGGAATTTATAAATTTTCGACTAAATTACGACTGTGATCGATGGCTGTATCAATCTCCGCGCTTCGTTAGCGCGTTTTCTTATCGCTCAGGCATCGAGCCTGATCGCGGTAGGTCTATTTTGTGCCAGCCCCTCCGCTCAGGCGGTAGGGGTCATGATCAATGAGTACGCGAACACCAATGGCTCCGTGCCGTCCGGGGGCTGGATTGCTGACGGCGAGTTCATTGAGATGGTGCTGACGACCAACGCGACGGTGTCGGAACTGGCCAATCTCACTTTTGGTGACTCGAATAGCTCGACTTCCGCCATCCACTCGATTTTTCAATTCGATACCGCGACGCTGGATGCCGTGCTCACCGCTTCCGGGCAGACTTCCTTCCTGGCGGGAACGATTTTTGTGGTCAAATCGGCGACGCTCGGTGCACAGAATCTCACGTATGATCCGACGCTGGCCAACATCGGCAATGCGGATGCGTGGTGCATCGAACTCATCCCAGGTCTTGGTGTCGTGGACAGCCCCGCGTCACCGACAGGTGCGATCGACGTCGAAAATACCGGGGAAATCATCTGGGTGGCCGATGGCACGCCGACTTCCTCCACGGATACCTCGGGTTGGCTCAGCGCGATCGGGCACGACAACAATCCAGGTGCTCTAGCCACAGCGGTGATCGATCAGTTTGGTGCCAATTCGTTTTATACCGGAGCGGCGGGTGCTCCAAAGGCCTTGGTGAATACAGCGGACGGCATCATGGCGCTGTCTTTGGAGAACGATTCGACGATGGGTGTGCCCAACACCGACTTGAACGCAGAGTGGCTGGTGAGCGTGCGTGGGGGGGCGCTGGCCTCGGTGCCCGAACCCAACCGAATGCTGCTGGTCGGCATGGGCATGGCGGCATGGATCCTGCAGCGTCGGCGAGTGGCTACCGAGGAGGCCGCATGAAACTGGCACCAGAGAAAGAGTCGGCTTTTTGGGAGCTGTGGCGAGATCCGAGGAAGGATTGGCGGGATCGATGGCAGATTGCGTTCTGGCATTTCATCCGGCCGGAGGGCGCACTGCGGCGCGGTATGGTGCGCGGTGTGTATGGACTGGTGATTGTATTGCCTCTGCTCGCGATGGGATGGCGCTGGCGTGGGGAGGATCGATGGCGGGAGTATCGAGCAGGGCGCTGGATCGCCCAGGCGCAGGCCGCTGCGGCGGAGGAAGCTCCCGAGGCGGGTTTGGGCATCCTTTTTCAAGCCTACGCCCAGTGGCCTGAGCAACCCGCGATCCGCCGTGCTCTGGCGCGTGGGGTGAGTGTCTGGCAGCCAGTGCTGGCGGAGGGATTTTGGGAAAACCTCAGGGCAGTCTCGCCTCTAACGCCGGAGGATTGGGGCCTGCGGGCCTTGGCGGCGACGCAGATGCATCGGTCCGATCTGGCGCTGAGCTGCGTGCGCCAAGCGGGCACTGCCGAATCCTGGGGAAGCGATGCGTGGGAGGCGGTGGCTCGGTTGCGCTGGGCGGCGGGGGCAGCGCCGCAGGCGGCCGATGCCTGGGTGGAGGCGGTGCGGCGTGCACCGAAAAAGTTGCGGCACTACGTACAATGGGTGCGTCGGGGTGTGGAGGAGCCGCAGGCAGGCGCGCTGAACTGGGGATGGCAGTGGGTGCGGGCGAGAGAGCTGGCGGGGGAGTTTCCCACGACCTCAGTGGCCGAGGATCTCGATGCCTTGCTCTTGAGGATGGCTCCCCGGTTTGCTCCCGAGTGGCGTGACGTTTGCCAAACTCAGATTCAGCGGCAGAGTTGTCCTACCCCATTGCAACAGCTGGTGCTGAGTCTCTGGGACGCACCGACGCCGGAAAGCGCCCAGCAGGCGTGGCGGCAGATTTGGAGAGAGCATGGTGGTTGGGCGGGATTGCAGCAGCCGACCGAGGCGGTGCGCGCGGCCTTGCGCTTGAATTGGCCACAGCTGGCCCTTGACTGGCTGGACGGCGCGGAGGCAGATCCGGCGGAGCTGGCAGGCCTGCGTGTCGATGGACTGATGCAGGCGCAGCGTTGGGCGGAGGCATTGGCTTTTCTGGAGGCGGATTCTTCTCTGAATGATCGGGCCATGCAGGACCTGCTGACCGCGTTGGTCCTCGTCAAACAAAACGCACCTGGAACGGCAGCTGCGGTGGAGAGCAAGCTGCGGGCCGCCTATCATCGAGCGCGGGCTCAGGATCGCCCCGGCGTCTGTCGGGCGGCGGCGCGAGTCGCTCGCGAGGCGGGTCGGCCCGAGCTGGCTGCGGCCATGCTCAGTGAGTGGGTGGCCGAGGGGCGCGGGGGTCCCGGCGTAGGACAGGAGTGGGTGGAGGCCAGTCGCGAGGCGGGAGGCTCGGTGATGCCCGTCGTCGGACTCTGGCAGCAGCAGAGTGGAGTCGGACAAGATTGGGATGGAATGGCGGGTCTCGGGACCTACTTTCGCCTGCTGTCTGGCATCGAACTGGAGCGCGCGGCGATGGACGCAGCGGGCAGCATTCAAATGAACCCGCGAGATCCGCAGGCGCGCCTCAACCATGCGTTAGCCCTGCTGCGGCTGGGTCACTTCGTCGGTGCATGCCAGACTCTCGAAGTCGTCCCCGGCTCCGCCTGGCAGCCGCATCAGGCCGCCGTCGCGGCGGGCATCCTCGCCACCTGTGGTCGCCGTCAGGAGGGCAGGGGATTGATCGCTCGGGCGGAGGCTGCGTCGGGCTTGTGGGAGGAGGAAAAAGCCTGGCTTGAGCGCGCCCAATCGCTGGTGCCTGGTGTCTCGGCAGATTGGAGCACCGTCGCGCGTTGACTCGGAGGCGTCCGACGCCCTTTTCTGATAGGCCGCCCGTCCGTCTCGCGTTGCGGGTCAGATGCATGGGATCCGACTCTTTTTTCTGGGATTGACGGCCATCACTGCTGCCACCGCAGCAGATGCCCGCCGTCCCAATATTTTGTTCCTTTTCAGCGATGATCAGAGCTACAAGACCGTCTCGTGTTATCCCGAGGCGCTGCCTGGAGTGCACACGCCGAACATTGATGCGCTCGCCGCTCAGGGCATCCGCTTTTCCTACGCCTACATGGGATCCTGGTGCATGCCCTCGCGCGCCTCGCTGCTGACGGGGCGTCACCCTCACGGCATCGAGTCCATGCGCATGGAGGGCCAGTATCCCGGCAGCGCCTACGATCCCCAGCAGTGCCCCTTTTGGCCCAGCGTCTTCCGCCAGCAGGGCTATCAAACCGCGCACATCGGCAAGTGGCACACTGGTATCGATGCTGGTTGGAATCGAGATTGGGATTATCAGATCGTTTGGAATCGACCCAAACATCCCGACAACTCGGGGGCGTACTTTTACGATGAGATCGTGGCGGAAAACGGCGTCGAACGTGTGGAACCCGGATACTCGACCGACAAGTACAGCGAATGGGCCTGCGATTACATTCGCGGCAAGCATCGCGATCCCGACAAGCCTTGGTACCTTTGGCTCTGTTACGGAGCCATCCACGGACCCACCACCCCGGCGGATCGCCACAAAGGCAAACACCGCGAAGATCCCGTTCGCATCCCCGCCGATATCTTTGGCCCGCGCCCCGGAAAGCCCGACTACCTCAACAAAACTCAGGCCTGGAAAAAAGGCAAAGACGGCCAAATCTACGGCGGCAAGTCCGGTGCCGCCGTCGGCGATGGTGGCAATCGCGGCAAAACCTTTGAAGACTTTGTGCATCAATCCAATGACTGCGTCGAAGCCCTGGACGAAGGCATCGGGCAGGTGCTGGCCGCGCTCAAAGAAAGCGGTCAGTTGGAAAACACCCTCGTCGTCTTCACCGCCGATCAGGGATTTGGCATGGGAGAGCACGGCTTTCGCATGAAGCTCGGTCCCTGGGATGCCACGTATCGTTCCCCCATGGTCGTCTCCATGCCAGGCACGCTGCCAGAGGGGAAAGTCTGCCCTCATCCCGTACATGGCGTGGACTTGGTTCGCACCTTTTTGGCGACCGCAGGCATCGATACTCCCTGGGAAATGCATGGGCGCGATCTAACACCGCTGTTGCAGGATCCCGAGTCAGCCCGTTGGGATCCCGTTTGTTTTTATGAGCACACCGGACAGTCCTACGGTTCCGATGTGGCCAAAGTCCTGGCCGAGACTCCTGAAAAAGCCGTGCATAACAACGTTCCCTGGTACGGCGCACTCAATGATGGCCGCTGGAAATACATCCGTTACCTGAAGGCCGGTGAGACGGAGGAACTTTACGACCTCCAGACCGACCCTGAGGAATTGAACAACCTGGCCGACGACCCCGCCCACGCCCAAGAGCTAACTCGTCTGCGGAAGCGATGCGAGACCGAGTGGAAACGCACCGGTGCCTCCTTTGCCGACCATCTCCCACCGACCCGGCAGATGCAGCAGGGACAGTGATAGCCTCTCTTTAGACGTCGATCACGGGTCCCTCTTTTGCATCGCCCGGAGTGGACGGACTCCGTGCCTTCCACTCCTGGTAGCGATCCAGCTCCTGGCGCACCAGTTTCAGGCAAAATGCCACCACCGCTGCATCGTCGAGGAAACCCACGCCGAACAGCATGTCGGGGATCACATCCGCTGGATTGAGGACGTAAAGCAGCGCGATCGCCGCCGCACTGATCGCCCAATACGGCACCTCACGGTAGTCGCCCTTCGAGTAGTCGCGCACCAGCTGCAGCAGCAATCGGGCATCATCCACCAGACGTTTCAGCTTGGGGAGTTTGTCATCGATCTCGCGTGCCTTATCCTGCACGCGGCGGATGTCATCGGGTTCTTTGGAATCGGGAGCGCCGGTTTTTTTCATGGCTGCTCAGACAACGCAACATCCC
>JAGRPD010000652.1:2440-2693 GCA_020439875.1 Verrucomicrobiales bacterium | reverse complement strand
CGAGGAAATACAGGCTCTTGTCGGCGGGAGCATTCATGTAGCTGGCCCAAAACAGCGACAGAAAGCCGCGTGGAAACACATCGCGATGAGCCCGGCAGCGGAACTCCATGTCGAGGTAATGCGGCGCACTGAGCGTGAAGCGTGTCCAGCTTTCCAGATGAAACGTTGGGGTCGGCGGCTGATGCAGTTCGGCCTCGGAGTCGCTCAAACGCGTGAGCGACATCGGTGCCTGACGCGGTTCATAGAAGGTCTT
>JAGRPD010000652.1:0-2343 GCA_020439875.1 Verrucomicrobiales bacterium | reverse complement strand
AGACTCCAAAGGCCATTGTAACCCGCGCGATGCGGCTCCTGCGCGGAGTTGTCACCGACGACGGCGGTCAAATCCCCGGCCTGCAAGGTCGTGTGCGTGGCCTTCGCCTGCTGGGCGATGGTCTTGGACGCCAAAGCCGCGGCCACCGAGGTGCCGATGAACCGTCGGCGCGTGGGGTCGTTGCGATGAAGGGAAGTCGGGTCGGGCTTCATGGTGGGGAGGGGTGGAGCGTTTTGCGAGTTTGTTGGCAAAAATGAGCCATCAGCGCATGACGGTCGAATCACAGATTAGATCGTTGGGCAGGATTTGAACAGCCTCCAATCAAGGAGTGGGTCTGTCACCCACAGCTCGGCGTGACGGAGAGTGTTTGAGGGGGGCTTCGTCGTGCAACAAGATCGGGATGAGAGGCGTTGTTCCTTTCGAATGATGCGACTGTGTTTATTAGCTGGGATTGGGATGCTGGGGCTGAGTGGCGGACCGGGAATCGGTGCGGAAGGTGCTGGCGGCGAGGCGGCCGGCAAAGTGGAGGTGGCGGGAGTGCCGGAGACGGATGCGGAGAATTGGCCCCGCTCTCGGGGGGACGCAGCGATGCGGGGAGAAGCGAAGGTGCCGCTGCGTTTGCCGCTGGAGTTGGCGTGGAGTTTTGAGACGATGAAGGCCCCGCGCGGGGGAGAGATGCTGGTGGGATCGGCAGTGATCGATTCGGGGCGGGTTTATGTGGGTTGCAAGGAGGGCAAGTTTTTCTGTTTGGATCTCGAGACCGGGAAAAAGGTCTGGGAGGCGAAGGGTTTGAGTGCCTTCGATGGGGCGGCGGGGCTGACGAAGGATCTGGTGATCGCGGGCAATCAGGATGGTTTCATCTACGCTTGGGATCGGGCGACGGGGAAGGAGCGATGGAAGTTTGAAACGGAGTCCGAGGTGCACGCGGCGGCAAACATCTGGACGCCTCCGGGGCAGAGTGCGCGAGTCTATGTGGGGAGCTACGATTACTCGGTGTATTGCCTGGATGCGGCCACGGGAGAGAAAAAGTGGGCGGCCGAGACGGGATATTACATCAATGGTGGATCGGCGATTGGCGATGGCAAAGTGGTGTTTGGCGGCTGCGACTCGGTGCTGCATGTGCACGATGCGGCGACGGGTGAAGCGGTGCGCGAGATCGAAGTGGGATCTTACATCGGCAACAATGCGGCGATCTCGGATGGAGTGGTTTATGTGTCGCATTACGGCAATCGCGTGGATGCCTACAGTCTGGAGGATGGGATGAAGGTCTGGGAGTATGGCAAGCGCGACTTTGAATACTATGCGGCTCCTGCGATTCACGAAAACATGGTGGTGGTGGGTGGGCGCGACAAAAGATTGCACGGCATCAACCGGACGACGGGGGAAGGGCTGTGGGAGTTTCGCGCGCGGGATCGCATCGACAGCTCGGCGGTGATCTGTGCGGGTGAGCTGGCGGTGGTGGGGGCGGACGATGGATACCTTTACGCGATCCGGCTGAAGGATGGGACCGAGGCGTGGAGCTACGAGATTGGTGCCCCGGTGAAGGCCTCGCCCGCCGTGACGGCGGGCTGGGTGATCGTGGGTGCAGATGACGGGGTGTTGTACGCTTTTCGACAGGCTGCTGCTGCCGTGGAAGCTCCCTGATTCAAACGGCCCCGATGAGGCTGCGGACGAGGTAGGCGGCGAGGATGGCCGCTTTGCGCAGCGGGTGGAGACGGCAGCGGGTGGTGAAGACGGGATACTGCTCGCGGTGCAGTTTTTCCAGAATCTCGGAGTAAATCTGCGCCATCATTTCGGCTGCGACCATGCGGTTGCGATCGGTCTCGGGCAGGTCTTTTTCAGCGAGGAGATAATAACGCTTGGCGCGCTGGTACTGATGGTCGAGCAGGGCCATCATGGCGGGAGTGCGATGGCCGGCGAAGAGGTCGTCTTCGGAGACGCCAAAGTGGCGCAATTCTTCGAGCGGCAGGTAGATGCGGCCGGACTCTTGGGCATCCTGGCCGATGTCTCGGAGGATGTTGGTGAGCTGGAGGGCGTAGCCGAGGTGGATGGCGTAGCTGCGGCAGCCTTCATCGGAGTACCCAAATATCTTGATGCTGACGAGGCCGACGGCGCTGGCGACCTGATAGCAGTAGCGGCGCAATTCGTCGAAGGTCTGAAAGCGGGTGCGATCCAAATCGGAGCTGACGCCATCGATCAACTCCAGGAGCAGTCCGGTCTCGAATCCGTAGCGCGGGGCGAGGGCGAGTACTTCATCGAGCAGGGGGTCGGGACAGGGCTGGTGGGAGGCCGGATCGGACACGTAGTCTCGCCACTGGCGCAGGCGATTGCGGCGTTGGCTGA